>CAYREJ010000114.1:0-8134 GCA_964423235.1 uncultured Acidobacteriota bacterium
AGAATAATATAATAAATAAGCAAAAGAGCTTGCTCGTGAAGAGATAATAAAAGATTATAAAAAATATATGCAAATATCCAAAGCAATGTCTGATATTGAAGAAATAGTAGAAACCTTTAGAAGATATAAAAAAATAATGGAAGAGATGAACTCTCTTATAGAGATGTTGCAGGACAAAGATATAGAATTAAGAAAATTAGCAAAACAAGAGCAAAAGAATTTAGAAGCTGAAAAGGATGCTTTGGAGGATAAACTAAAAATGTTATTATTACCAAAAGACAAGAATGATGAAAAGAATGTAGTATTGGAGATAAGAGCAGGAACAGGAGGGGAAGAAGCTTGTTTATTTGCGGGAGATTTATTTAGGATGTATACAAGATATGCAGAATCTAAAGGATGGAAATGGAGCATAGTAAGCTATCATGATACAGGTTTAGGAGGTTTTAAAGAAGTTATTGTATTGATAGAAGGGAAAGGAGCCTATAGTAGGTTAAAGCATGAGAGAGGAGTTCACAGGGTTCAAAGAGTTCCTATAACAGAAGCTTCCGGAAGAATTCACACATCAGCAGTTACTGTCGCTGTGCTACCGGAAGCTGACGAAGTAGATGTTCAGATCGATGAAAAAGATTTAAAAATAGATGTATTCTCTTCATCCGGACCCGGAGGTCAACATGTTAATAAATCCCAAACTGCAGTCCGAATTACGCATCTACCCACTAATATAGTCGTTACTTGTCAAGATGAAAGGTCTCAATATAAAAATAAAGCAAAAGCAATGAAGGTTTTAAGAACCAGATTATATGAATTAGCTTTTAGCGAACAGCAATTAGCTCTTTCTGCTGAAAGGAGAAATCAAGTGGGAACAGGCGATAGAAGTGAAAAGATTAGAACCTATAATTTCCCTCAAAATAGAGTCACAGACCACCGCATTAATTTATCCTTGTATAAACTGGAAGCAATTTTAAATGGTGAACTTGATGAATTAATTGATGCTCTAATTACGCATTTCCAATCTGAACAATTAAAAGAAGCGCTTGCTGTTTAACATTTCATTTTTTAAAAAATTCATTAACTCATATGGAAGTTAAAACTATTTTAAACATAGCTATTAAAGAATTAAAACAAGCCAATATAGAGAATCCTCATTTTGAAGCAGAGCTGCTTTTATCGTATGTTGCGAAAGTTCCTAAAGAAAAGATTTTAAACAATAATTTCAAATTAGATGAATATGACGCAAATAAATTTTTTGAATTAATTAATAAAAGGAAGAGGCATTATCCATTGCAATATATTATAGGAGAATGGGAGTTTTGGTCAATTTCTCTCTTAATAGAAGAAGGGATATTTATTCCACGCCCGGAGACTGAAACTTTAATAGATTTAGTTTTACAAAATAAACATTTTAACTTTGCTTCTGTTATTGATATAGGAACTGGTTCAGGCAATATAGCTATCGCTTTAGCAAAAGAGCTATCAGATATTTTTATAATTGCAATAGATGTTTCTGAAAAAGCTTTAGAGCTCGCAAAGAAAAATGCTGAAATTAATAATGTCAGCTCAAGAATTAAATTTATCCAATCTGACTTATTGAGTGGAATAAATTTAAATTCATTAAATCAGCCGATTTTAATTATTTCTAATCCACCGTACATTTCAATCTCTGAGGCTATTAATCTACAAGAAGAGGTTAGATTGTATGAGCCGAGATTTTCGTATTTAGCTGATGAAGATGGCTTGGAGTATTATATAAAGATAGCAAGACAAGCAAGCAATTTTAAAAATAATTTTCTGTATTTGCTCTTTGAGATACCTCCAAATCGTAAAGATAAAATTATAGGAATCTTTAATGAATTTAATTTTATTTTTTTAGAAGAAAAAAAAGATTTATCTGGGAAGCCGAGAGCTATACTATTTAAAAGTAAAGATATTTATGAAGAAAATAAGAATTAAAGGACCTTCAAGATTAGAAGGAGAGGTAAATATATCAGGAGCTAAAAATGCCGCTTTGCCCTGTATGGCAGCATCTATTTTAACTGATTCATTAATAGAATTAAATAATGTTCCGGAAGTAAAAGATGTAGAGACTATGATAGAATTGCTAAAATATATAGGAGTAGAAATAATAAATCCTGAGCCGGGTAAATTGCAACTAATCTGCAAAGAAATAAAAAGAGCAGAAGCTCCTTATGACTTAGTGAAAACGATGAGGGCTTCTATTTTAGTATTAGGACCTTTGATAGCAAGGAATGGATATGCAAAAGTATCATTGCCGGGAGGATGCGCAATCGGAGCACGCCCGGTAGATTTGCACCTTAAAGGATTAGAAAAATTAGGAGCCGAATTAGTAATTGAGCATGGTTATATTATAGCAAAAGCTAAAAAATTAATTGGAACTGAGTATACTTTTGATAAAGTAACAGTAACTGGAACTGAAAATATATTAATGGCTGCTTCTTTAGCAGAGGGTGAGACTATTCTTTATAATTGTGCTAAAGAGCCTGAAGTTGAAAATTTAGCTAACTTATTAATAAATTTAGGAGCAGAGATTGATGGGGTTGGAACAGACACATTAAGAATAAAGGGGAATCCTAATCTTCATTCTGCTGCTCATAATATAATTCCTGATAGAATAGAAGCAGGGACTTACGCTATTGCAGCTGCCATAAGCAGAGGGAATGTAATAATTAAAAATTGCAATCCATCTCATTTAACAATTCCTTTAAAAAAACTTGAAGAAGTTGGAATTAACATAAAAACATCAGAAAACGAAATTATAGTATCAAGTAATAATAATTTAAAATCAATAGATATTGAAACTAATCCTTATCCAAACTTTCCGACTGATTTACAAGCACAGTATATGGCTTTGATGACTCAAGCTGATTCAGTTTGCTTCATTAAGGAAAATATTTTTGAAAATAGGTTTATGCATGTAGGGGAATTAATAAGGATGGGAGCTGATATTCATATAAGTGGCTCAATAGCAAAAGTAAAGGGCTCTACTTCTTTAACAGGAGCATATGTAATGGCAACGGATTTAAGAGCCAGCGCTTGTTTAGTTATCGCAGCTTTAGCTGCAAAAGGTGAAACAATAATTGATAGAATATATCATTTGGAAAGAGGATATACTAATTTAGTTTCTAAATTATCAAATCTTGGCGTGAAAATAAATTATGAGTCTTAATATTAAAGAGAAGAAATTGATTAAATCTCTTCAGCAAATGGGTTCAGTAATTGTTGCTTTAAGTGGTGGATTAGATAGTTCATATTTAACATATATTGCTTATAAAGCGCTTAAAGACAAAGCGATAGCTATAACTGGTGTCAGTCCTTCTCTATCAAAAAAAGATTTGCAAGATGCAAAAGAGATTGCTCGCTGGGTTGGGATAAAACATTTATTGATTTCTACTAATGAATTTAAAGAAAATGGTTATATAAAAAACGATGGATTAAGATGCTATTTTTGCAAGAGAGAATTATTTAAGAAGATAAATGCTATAGCGCAGCAAGAAAAGATTAATTATATCATAGATGGAAGTAATTGTGACGATTTAAATGATAATCGTCCCGGAAGAAGAGCTGCTGAAGAATATGGGATAAGAAGTCCTTTTATAGAAGCAGGTCTATCAAAAGATGAAATTAGGAGGCTAGCTAAAAAGCATAAAATACCTATTAGCAATAAAGCAGCTTCTCCTTGTCTTTCAAGCCGAATACCTATAAATTCAAAAATCACTATTAAAAAACTCAAGCAGATAGAAGAAGGAGAATCTTTCCTTGCTTCTATGGGTTTCAAGATATTCAGGCTAAGACATCATAATAGCATAGCAAGATTAGAATTTGCGCCGGAAGAATTTCTTCTCCTTCTAAATAAAGAAAATCGGATTAATATAATAAAGAAACTAAAATCACTTGGATTTAAGTATGTTGTTCTTGATCTTGAAGGCTACCGATTATCAGGTAGAACTTTCTAATTAAATTTGAATTGGAGGTAATTCAATGAAGAACTTTCTTCTCATTATCTTATTATTGTATCCTTTAATTGTTTATTCTCAAGAAAAAAAAGAAGAAGGAGCTGCTCAAAAGGCTGAAGAA
This sequence comes from uncultured Acidobacteriota bacterium, assembly GCA_964423235.1. Taxonomy (GTDB): domain Bacteria; phylum Acidobacteriota; class HRBIN11; order MFGW01; family MFGW01; genus CAYREJ01. Next base: position 4,093 of record CAYREJ010000114.1, read on the forward strand.
TCTTCTGAAATAAAGCCAACCTATGAAAATGTCTCTTACAACGATATTATCAAGAAAGAAACCGACATTTCTTCTTTAGTAGATAAGATTAATCAAATTATCAAAGAAATGAATACAAGCCGTTCTTTATCTAAAAGAAGCGCTCTTAAAGAAGAAGTAGATAAATTAAAAGAACAATTAAAAATTGAAATGAAAGATTATGCAGCTATGATAAATTCCTACAATAACAAAATCTTTAAGAAAGATATTCCTATAGACCCTTCGATTAACACTAACGAAGGAGAACTTAAAAATAAAGAAACTGAAATAATAAATTTTGTTGAAAAAATTAATAAGAAAATAATGCAAGCGAATCAAGAGACTAACGAATTAGCAAGAAAAGCACTAATAGATGAAATTGAAAGAATGAAGAAAGAACTTGAACAAAAGAAGTTAGAATATTTTAAGCTTATAAAATCTTATAATGCTCAAGTAGAATCAAAAATATAATTTGAATTTTTTTGTAGTATTTAAGAAAAGCAGTATAATCAAATTTGATTAATTAAAGAAATTCCGGAGTTCCGAAAAAGAAATTAAAGATTTACTATTTTGATAAATAATGTTTCCTTTATTTATTATAAAGATATTATCAGCAAGATTGTATCCGGATTGCAAATCATGGGTAGATAATAAAATTAGCCTACCTTTATTTTTTAGATTAATCAGAATTTTATTAATAACTTCTGTTGTAGTTAAATCAATACCCGTAAAAGGTTCATCCCACAATATTATTTCCGGATTATGAATTAATACTTTTGCAATAGCTAACCTTTGCTTCATTCCACGCGAATATTCCTTCACAAACTTGTTTTTATATTCTTCCAATTTTACTGAATTTAATACTTCTTCTATTCTTTGATTAATTTGATCAATCTTATACAATTTTCCCCAAAATAATAAATTCTCTTGGGCTGTTAAATTATTATATAAAGCTATATCATGAGATAGAAATCCTAATTTATATAAAAATTCTTGATTGAGTTTATGAATATCTTTTTGGTCATATAAGACTCTTCCTGAGTTTGGCTTTAATAGAGAGGCTAAAACTTTTAATAAAGTAGTTTTGCCAGCCCCATTTGGACCCAAAAGAATATTAATATAGCCTCTTTTTAGTTCTAAACTTACATTATTTAATGCTATAAAATTATTAAATTTAACTAATATATTATAACAAGCCAACATATCATTTATTCTTTATCTTCTTCTTTGAGAATCTTAATAGCTTCTTCGGAAAGTTTTACTTTTAAAATGTTGTAATCTTCTGAAGTGATTTTCCCTTCTCTCAAATCATACTCTAAATCTTTTAGAGAATTGAATATCTCCGCCTTCTTCAAAAGCAATTTTTCCTTTTCATTTTCTTCAGATACAGAGTAAAAATCTTTCTTAGGTGAAAATAATGGCAACAAAATATATAAAATAATTAAAGTTGCAAAGATAAAAAATAAAATGATCATTTATAATTTTTCTTTTGACTTTTTAAAAAATTTTTCAGGCAGAACAAGAAAAATAGATGCAATAACCATAAGAATTGAACCGAACCAAATCCAATTAACTAAAGGATTAAAAAAGAATTTAAAAGAAGCGGTTTCATCTTCTTCCCAGCCCACTAATATAGCATACAAATCTGATTTCCAATTTGAATAAATAGCTACTTCTGTCATTGGTTGTTCTGAAGTAATATGAAAATCTTTTCCAGGATATAGTCTTGTTAATAAATTATCGCTTGCATATAAATCTAATTTAGCTCTCACAGAAGTCTTGTTGGCATCGGATTTAACGAATAAATTATTGTATTTAATAATATAATTACCAAAATGAATAGAATTACCTTTTTTCAAAACCACTTCTTTTTCTTCTTGATAAAAATTAGAAGCAACAATGCCAATAAAAATAATAGCTACTGAAAAATGAATTATGAAGCCTAAATATCTTCTTCTATTTTTTAGAATTAATTTTAATAAAGCTACTATGAAATTCTCTTTTTTTAAGGATTGTGCCTTTATAAAATTCAAGCATTGTAGAAGTAATAAGAAAAGTGCAAGAGAAAGCGAAAGCAATTACCCAGCCTGAATAGCTGGTAGTAGCTAAAATAAATATAATTGCAACAACTAATGAAATGATAATAGGTATTGCTAAATTATAAAGTAATTTCTTTAATGAAGCTTTACGCCAAGCTATATATGGACATAAAGCCGTAAGCAATAATAATAAAAATGCTAAAGGAGAAGATACCTTATTAAAAAAGGGAGCTGCCACTGTTATTTTATCTCCTGTAATTGCCTCCGAAAGCATTGGAAAGATTGTTCCCCAAAGAACAGCAATTGCCAATGCCATAAATAATAAATTATTAAATAAGAAACTACTTTCCCTTGACAAAATAGATTCTAATCTTTCTTTTCCTTTGATTTCCTGCAATTTAGATAGAATTAATGCTGAGCAAAAGAAGAATATGAAGGCAAGAAAGATTAAGAAAAAGCTTCCGATAGATGATTCAGCAAAAGTGTGAACAGAAGAAATGATGCCACTTCGTGTAATAAAAGTTCCTAGAATGCATAAGAAGAAAGTAGAAACGATTAATATCATATTCCATAGTCTAAGCATATTCTTTTTTTCTTGGATAATAACAGAATGAAGATAAGCTGTTGCAGTTAGCCAAGGTATAAGGGAAGCATTTTCAACGGGGTCCCAAGCCCAATATCCACCCCATCCAAGCTCTATATAAGCCCATTTAGCACCTAAAATTATACCTATGGTTAAGAAAATCCAAGAAATTAAAGTCCAAGTTCGTGTTATTTTAATCCAAGTAATATCTAATTTGCTGGAAATTAATGAAGCAACCGCAAAAGCGAAAGGGATGCTGAAACCAACAAAGCCAAGATATAGTGCTGGTGGATGAAGCATCATTCCCGGATCCTGCAATAAAGGATTCAATCCCTGTCCATCCGGCAAAGGGTTTCCAAGCCTCTTAAAAGGATTAGCCGGAAACAATAAAAGACTCAAAAAAAAACTTACTATCACCAATAAAGTAGCAGAGACTATAGGCATTAATTCCAAATACCTTTTCCTATATTTTGTAATCAAAATTACTGAATATAATAAAAGCAACCATGTCCAAAATAATAATGAACCTTCCTGCCCACCCCACAATGCACTTATCTTATATAATAATGGCATAGCTCTATTGCTATGCATAGCTACATATTCTATAGAAAAATCATCAGCTATAAATCCCCTTATTAATAATAAAACAGCTAAAGTTATTAAAAGAAAAATCACTATAACGCTATTATAAGAGCTTTCTAAATAATTATATCTTTTTTTTCCTGCACTATATATAGCAGCAAAAAATCCATAAACGCTTATTATAAAAGAAAAAACGATAATCTTATAACCTATTAGATACATTATTTACTCTTATCTAATTTTGATTCATATTTAGAAGGACATTTAGTAAGCAAAGATTGAGCAACAAATAATTTTTTATCCTTATCAAATTTACCTTCTGCAACAACTTCTATCTCGTCTTGAAATATATCTGAAACTACCCCTTTATATTCCACAGGAAGCCTTTTTTTACCATCAGTAATTTCAAAAAAATAATAAAAAGAGTTAGCAGGATGCTTTATACTCCCTTTAACAATCTTCCCATTTACTCTGCAACCAAAATCAGGCATCGTCTTGTATAATTCGCTTACAGTCAAATAATAAACCATCGTGGTTTTGAAACTGCTTATTATGAGATAGCCCACTACACATACCAATATAATAATAGGTATAATAATTTGCGCTTTCATAGTTTTCTTAATATAGTGCTTTCACAAAAAAATTTCAATGATGTTTTTTTAATTAGTCAGTTTTTTCCAAATCCTAAAAGCTAATCCAATGGCAAAAAAATTATAAACTACAAAGATCACAAAGATGACACAAAGAGCACAAAGAGAGATATGCTTTATAGAAAAAACTTTGTGTGCTTTGTGTTAACTTTGTGTCCTTTGTGGTTAAA
>CAYREJ010000115.1:0-8119 GCA_964423235.1 uncultured Acidobacteriota bacterium
CAAGATATTTTTATATTTGATAGAATATAAATAGACCCGATTAAAAGGGGATTGCGACAAGATTTTTTTCAAAATCTTCCCTGTTTCTTTGTCTTGTATGATAGGAAGGAGAGACCCGATTGAAAGGGGAATGCGAATTATTATAGTGATGAGTGAGGAGTGAGAGTGAGAAGATTGCGGTTTCTCATTATTTGCACTTTCACTTTCACTCTCACTTTAGGTAGGAAGGAAAGCCCCGATTGAACGGGGATTGCGACTCGTCAAACGGCTATTTTGTCTTTGCTTTTCTATGGATATCTAATGCTAGACCCGATTAAAAGGGGATTAGCATAAATAAAAGTGAGATCGTAAAACGTGAAGCGTAAGGGGTGTATGAAGGAGAAAGGAAATTAAAGAAATAGGATAAATTTTTGGTAAATTGATTAATATGTGAGCGAATTAATTAATGGAATAATAGATGAATTGATGATTGAGAGAATAAGTTAATTAGAAGGAGGGGAGAAGCTAAAGAAAGGAAATTCTGTTTTTATCATTTAATCGCTAATAATCAGCTATTCAAAAAGAAAGTAAGCAAAATGATTTAAAAATTTTACTTGCTAAATATAATTTTATATAATTAATTATGACGGCTTTATTATTTTATTTTATAGGTAATAGTGATATTCAAGTAAATGGGCAGAGGATATCAGAAGATTTTAGAAAAAAAACAGAGGAAATATTATTAGAAATTAAAAAAGAGATAGAAGAAAAAAGACCGATAATAAGAGACAAAGGATTTAAATTGCAAAATAAATCAATAGAATTGCCTATTTTATATAGTTACCTCGATTATTTATCAAATGAATTAAATCATTTAAAAATTTACTTGATATACACAGCTCAAAAATTACTTCATGAAAAAGATACTTTATATGCTTATGAAATAATTAAATTATATTTAAATAATAAATATAAAAAGATATTGATAGAAGAAATATGTATAGATAAAGATCCTTCAGATTGGGATGAAATGGGTAAGTTTTTTAGAAGAAAAGTGCAAGAGTTAAAATCAGAATTAGACTTAAATTTAAATAATTATATAAGCATAAGTCCAGGTACTCCTGCATCTTATGTTTCTCTTGCTTTAAATCTACTTGATTATGATGTTAAATTTATAGCATCGCATCAAGAAGGGGAATCATCCAGCGCAAAAGAAATATCTATATATAACATTATAAAGAAGGAAAATACTTTGGATAAAGTATTGCTATTGCTAAATTCATACAGGTATAAGAATGTTGCTGATTTTATTGCTAATTCCCCGTTAAGATATATGAAAAATTTTCAAGATTTAGTTGCTTTATTAAATTATTGTATTAATGATGATTTTTTTACTGCATTAAAAAAATTTAAAAGTTTACCTCCTGATATGCAAAGTGGATTTAAAGAAATAGGCGAATTTATATCATTAATGTGCAGGAATGATACTGAAAGTAAATTTAAGGATCTATTTTGGAAAATACAAATAGCAGAGGAGTGTGCGGAATTTGTTGAATTAGTTGCCTTGATATTTAACATGAGAGAAAATTTACTCCAACATTTATTTAAAAAGGTTACAGGGAAAGAGCTTATGGAATTCAAAGAATTAATAGATAAAGACATTGTATTAAAAGAAGAATTTAATAAGTCTAAACTAAATTATGATAAGCCATCGGCACCTGTTATAGAAAAAATATTAAGTCATTATGCAAAGATGTCTAACCAGGAAAAAAGAAATAGTATTGAATCACTCATTAAATTTTCTCAATTTTTAAACATTAAGGAGAATATAGATGGGGCTAAAATTTCTTTAGCTGATTTGAGGAATCAAGGTAGATTTGCACATGGTATAAAAGCTACTAATTTAGAGATATTAAATTGTTTCGGCGGAGCTAAGCAAATTATAGTGAGAATAAGTGAATTATTAAAAGCTATAATAAGAGTTGATATAGATTTAGACAAAAATATATATAGGCAAGCTAATAAAAATATTACCGATTACCTTAAGAAAGAAATAAAAATAATTGATTAAAACTTAATTTTTATACTATTTCTAAGACGCACCATCCAAAAGGAATTAAGTGAGTGTTAGTGGAGGGTTTAGAATCGTCAGAAGCTAACCAAATAGTAGTTGGTTTAAGCGGGGAACTACTTTTTCTTCCTTTACCTATAATAGTAATTTTTCTATAGTCTTCTATAGTAACAGCTTCTGCTCCACTATGCCTGCCTATCCTTATGCAAAAAGCTTTTTCATTCAATTTATTAGCAAATGCTTTTTTAATATTTGTTAAGATTCTTGTAGATGCGCCTATTTTTGAAAGAATTTTATTTTCTTCTTCTAATAATGAGTAATAGAATTGATGATTAGCTTTTAAGCAACTTAAAATATCAATCTCTTTTTTTATATTCTTACTATCTTTTTGATAGGTTATTGAGCCTTTGAAAACTGATTCTTCAGATATTGTTTCAAACATAACTGGTATACCTCTACCGCTTTTATAATTGTCTTTTTTAATATTTATTCCATAAATTATTTTCGTCTTTATATTTTCGAATGGCATAAAGTCTGACACTTTTATTAACCTAAAAGGATCCGATTCAAATGAATCATAATTTAAAAGCTTTCTCTCTAATTCTTTACTATTACTTTCAAGTAATTTATTAGATTCAGGTAATTTATTAGATTCTTTAGCTAATAAATTAAGATATCCGGTGCGTAAAGCTCCTTTTATGGAAGAACCCGGTATGTAAGCTTTATTGTCAAAAGGATTAAAAGCTGTTTTTTTTATTTCAAGCTTATTGATTTGCTTTTTAATTTGACTTTCATCTAATTGACTTAATTCTCTAATGCGTTGGTAATTTGATAATATTCCAGAAGTTATATCAGCTTCTTTCAATATAAAGTTATTATCTATTTTTATATTAGCAATAAAATTAATAATATCAATTATTGCTCTTAAATCCGCCCTTTGACATATATTAAGAAAAAATTTCTTCTCATTAAGAGATAAATTTTCGTAAAATTTATATCTATCAAATTCAATTAATTTCATTTTTTCTTTATCTATTTTAAAAGAGGATGGCTCATAAGATTCATCACATCCAATATGCACAGGAGACATTATATAAAGTTTGAAGTTTATTTTTTGCATTTTCATATTAATTTTCCTCCAGATAAACAGGTATATATAAAGAGTACCCTTGCATAACTGTATTTGGTTCTACTTTAGATAGATTTTGAATGGCTTTACCAAAATATGGCTTGTTAAAAGCGTCATTATTAGAAGGTGTAATAATAGCTCCATCGTCCATCATGATAACAGGATTTTTAAATGGATTTGATGATTTGGCTAAAATGTTTCCATGCCGTCCATATCTTACAAATGGAATGAAGTAGGTTTTCTCTTTATTTATACTGCTTTTTTCAGGAACGCATGGAGATAATGTGTAGCAAGCATTATAATGGAACGTTGCTAAACTGAATAAATTGATTTCTTTATGATTTAAGACTTTAAATTTACCAAGTCCATTGGAAGCATCTTTTCCAAATCCTATTTCGCCCATAGCATTTAATAATTTATTAACTTCGCTTATGCTTATCATTTTTTCATTGATTCCAATAAAAATAGATAATTCTATTTCAGGATTAAAAACCAATTGCTCAACTGCGAAAGGTGCAAATCTATCTTTTATTGTTGAACCTAATAATCTATTAATTGTGTTATGCCATTGAGTAAATTTAATACTTGTTTTTTCAACTATATCAGGAAGATCTAATGTCATTTCTTTAAAATTCTTAAATCTTTCATTCTCTGGAAGAATTAAAAATGATTCTTTTTTCCTTTTTTTAATGACTTCTTCTGCTGCTTTTAAGAAGAATGCAGGGACTGCAGGTTGTTTAAACAAATAGTAATATTTTCCATTTGCTTTATATTTTGGTATAGCTGATGAGAATATAATGAATGGATCTTTATCATACAGATTCAACAAATCTGGAAGGGATTTACCAAGCTGTTTCTCAAATTCAGATACTTGCCAACAGAATTGACCAAATAGTGTATCTCCTTTTAAAGGGGTGCCAAAACCAGTTCTTGGTTTTAAAGTAAATTCATATATTTTCACGGTTTATATCTCAAAATTAAATGGATTTATATTTCTAAATTTATTGTTGTATTCTTCATTATTTAATTTTTTTATTTCTATCCTGCCATATCCGCGACTTACATTACCACCAAGCGCATCCATTTCGAGCAATTTTAATCCCATCAATAAATAATCAAATAATTTATCATCCCCATCTTCTAATATTTTAAATGTAATTAACATATCAAATTCAGCTCCGCTTGGTACCCTTTCCGTAGTCCTTGGATGTTCTGCTGTTCCTTTTATTCTATTAATAACATTTTCAGGTTTAAGTTCAGTAAAAGCCCAATTATTATCAATTGCTTTCTTTTTCCACTCTTCATTAAGAAAACAATCCGCAAATGATGCTCTGGAAGGACCAAAAGAAGTTTCATCTTCTTTATCAGCTCCGCTACTGCCAAATATCTTTAAAATTGCTTCAGCTTTTCGAACTAAAGCTTTATTGTCTTTTATTTTCTCAAAAATTTTACCGGATACAACATCACCATTAGTATGAATCATTAAACCACTTTGCATTTCTAATAAAGAGCGAATTTTACCTTTTAAAGAAGAGCCTGGGATGTATGGTTCCAAGGTATGAGGATGCTTAATAACTTGATTATCTGTGCCGCCTATGTGCATTTCTAAATTAGCTGAGCCAATATGTAAACCTGTTTTAAGAATTATTACCCCTTCTATTTTCCTAATTTCAGTTAATTTCATTTTTAACCCCCTTTATTAAGATTTCTTGTATAATTGATAGTATCCTAAAAAAGCTTCAAAAAAATTAACAAATACCTCAAAATCATCTTTATCAGAGATCTTTGTTATGCATTGAGAGATAAAATTTTTAAATTTTTCGCCGATTAGCTTCCTACCATAAGAATAAGCTACTTTTGAATTTATCATTTTAATATAAGGTAATAGAATTGGAAATTTTGATGGATCAGCTTTTAATCTAGCATGAAACTGAAGAATTTCATCATAAAATTTTCTAACTTGTGCTGGTTTATTAAATCCTTCTCCTTCAGCAGCAATATCTTTTGCTAACTTATCTGCATCTTCTGAAAATAATTCCTTTTTTACGATACCTTTACTTTTATTTTCCCAGAATTCAATCATTTTTTTACCTCCTTATATTTTCTTTTATTATATATTAATTGCCATAATGATATTTTAAATTTTGACCCATAGTCAGCTATCCATTTTGCTACCTCTTGAACTTCTTTAATCGCTTCTTCTCTTTGTTCTTCAGTATATTCTTTGTCTCTTGCTACATTTCTTATTGTTGTATATTTAAATAATGCTCTCCACTTTAATGACTCTAATTCTCCTATGCTAATTTCATATAATTTTTTTTCTATTATATCCTTTTCTTTTTGTGCATCTTTGATAAAATGATTAAATCTAAACAGCATTGCATTATTTATGTATTTTTTATTATACCATTCCTCTAATTTATCTTTTAATTTTTTAAATTCATTGAAATCATCTTTTAAATTAATTGTTTCATTGAATAATGTTATTGAATTTTTTCCTTCAGCTGCTTTGGACAATTTAAGAGCATTTTCGCTTTTTTCAGCATAAATATAAACGGGCTCACTAGTTTTACATATAGCTATACCGATTGATAATGTTATTTGCTTATTTTCACATACATAAGATTTAAATTTATTAGCTATTTCTTCAGCAAAATCTATAATCGTATTCCACGGTCCTATCAAGAATAAATCATCACCCCCAGCAAAAACCGTGTATATATTTTTGAAGCGTTCGTCTGTATTTAATAAATATGGTATATAAAAAGAGAAAAATAAATTAATTTGTCTGCTCAAAAATGCAGTTTTAGAAAGGTTCTTTTTCTTTAAACCTTTAGAAAGTATTTTTCCTAAATTATCAACATCAGCTTTTAATATTCCTAAAGCTTCAAGACCTTCAAAAATTCCATTTTTTCCATCATAATTAATTGCTGCAAGCGCAATATCATTAAAAGTTTTTGAATCTTTATTTTTTATTTTATTTAAGAGCTCATTTCTTTCTTCTTCACTTTCTAATATTAAATCATACCTGGGATCTTTTTCATCCTTTTCATCATGCTTAGGAACATATGCATCTATCCATTTTACTGCTATATCCTTTGAAATAGATACATCTTTTGATGGCAAGGAGATATCCCAGTATTTTATTAATTGAGCATGTCTAATATATTTTTCAATTTTATCTTTGGCTTCATCTCTTTTAATAAATATAATTTGATATTTTCCTAACAAAGGTTCTGATAGCTTTTCATCTTTTATATCTGCAGTAGAATCTATTATTGCTATTCTATAGCTCTTAACTAAATTATGCCCTATGAATATTTGATCTCTACATATTTTACAAGAAGATTTTATATCCCCTAAATATTTATCACCTTCGCATTCCCTTGATGAAGGTCTTTTTCCACAGAATGGGCAAAGCTTTTTGTCTAATGTATTATCAAATCTATCTAAATAGTCTTGTATTACTCCGCCATACTTTTCTATATCTATTTTTTGAAATTTCTTAATTTGAATTTTTTTTCTTATATTATTCCATAATGCATTGTATTTATCTTCATTTATTAAATCATTACAAGATGCTTCTTGATAAATAATTCCAAAAGATGTTTCGCAATAGAAATGTGTAAAAAACCAATCATTAATTTTCTCTTCGATTAATTTAATTTTGTTTATAGAATTTTGCGTATTAGGTGCGATAATAGTAAATTGACCAGCAGCATTGAATACAATTGAAGATGAGGTCAAATTTAATTCATCGCAAATCATATGTGCAATTAATTCACTCATAAGAGATACTTGAAAAGATCTACCTCTTAATAATTTTGAAGCACCTGATGTTGTTGTGCTACCTTCAGAAAATATAAAATTTTGAATACCATAAAAATTACCTTGTATTATCAAGAATTTTTGCAAATCATAATTTTTAATATCTTCTATATCAAATGATTTATTTTCTTCATGGTATAAATATAATGCTGTAGCTAAAGCTGATGTCATTTTACAATGATCATATAATGGAGTATCTGGAATCACATTAACAGTTGCAGATGGTATATTTGCTGCGTAAATCATAAATAAGCTATCAAAATGCTCAAACCATAATGGTATATTATTCCTATGCTCAAGCTTTTCTAAACCACATATAAAATTGAAAAACAAATCTTTATATTCATCTTCTAAATTAGTTTCATTTTGAATACTTTTTTCTTTTGGGAAAATATTTAATGGATGTAATTCTTTAAGAGGGTATACATAATTATGACTTTCTAAGGAGATATCTTTTTTCTCTTCATCATAAGATATGCCTTCAAACAATGGAATAAGACGAATTTTACGATAATCTCTGGCATTTATTTCTTTATTATATTTTTCAAATTCTTCTCTTTCGAAAGCGCTGCTTACCCTATCTGCAATTGCTATGATCCATTGCAAAGGGGTATCAGGTTTATGATGACTTGCTGCAAGATCTATAAAACTTTCCTGTAAGCCCCAATTTTCATAATTAAATTCTTTTGGTAAATATTTTTCAATATGATCAATAAAAGCAGCTGTATATATAGCATGTATATGAGTATATTTACCATCATAACAAGGTAAATACTGTTTTTGTTTTTCTAAAAAGAAAGCTTCATCTATATGAAAACCAACTTCATCTTTATCTTTTGATGCTTTAGCTCTTTCTGCAAATTTACCAATATCATGCAGATATGCAGCAATAGCTATTTTATATGCAGCTTCATTTCCCTGCATTTAACCTCCTTATATTTAATAACCTCTTAAATTATTCATTAGCATATTGTAAAATATTTAGATAATAAATGTCAATATTTTTAATATGCATTTGGTCAGTTTTCTCCAAAAGCAAGGAAAGATATTAAACCATAAGATTATCACAAGATTTACACAAGATATTAGCCACAGAAGCACACAGAATAACA
>CAYREJ010000116.1:0-7962 GCA_964423235.1 uncultured Acidobacteriota bacterium
GCTATAAATAGAATAAGGTAGTCTCAAAGCAATAATTTTGTAGAAAACTGACCAGATACATTTTTATCCCTTGATTAAATATTATGATATAATAATAACTTATGCCATCCCTTTCTTGGAATCATAAAATTATATTAATCTTTATCATAGTTCTATCTATTACCTTTCGTGTTTACCTTTATTGGGACGAAATAATTCAAAATGGAACTCCTTATTTAACTGATACAGATGTCGTTTTTCATTTAAGAAGAGCTGAAATTTGCATAAGAAATTATCCTTGGTTGCCGGTTTTCAATAGTTATGAAGAATATCCTAAGGGCTCATATTACGAGGCACCTCCTCTACATGCTTTTATTTTAGCCACCATCGGATATATTGCCGGCGGCTTTAAATATCGTTCTCCCGAATTTACAAGATGGATTCTTATATTTTATCCTCCTATTGTCTCGGCTTTAGCTATTCTCCTGCTTAATTATCTGACAAGACTACTGTTCAAGTCCATCTGGATAGCTCACCTTGCTTCTCTTTTGGCTGCATCCTTCCCCATTGCTATTCAATATTCCTACTTAGGAAACTTCGACCATCATATTTCAGATTATCTCGGAATATTACTCTACTTCTTATTCTCCTTAAAAGCTTTTAATAAAATTAGCTCGGGTTCTATCAAAGAATTAATAAAATTAACTATTTTACCGGGCGCTATGTTAGCATACAGTATCTATGTTTGGCAAGCTTCATTCTTACATGCTGCTATATTTTCTCTATCTATCTTTCTTTATTCCTTATTTAAACCAAAAAGAGAAATTTTTCTCTTTACATCTTTACATTTTTTTTGGAGCTGCATTTTTTTACTGCCAGGGGATATTTATGTAGTATTAGGAGGGGTTCCTTGGAAGAGTTTAGCCTTCTTCTCATTCGGACAACTTTTTCTTTTCCTCGCCATTGCTTCTTTCTTTCTTGCTTTTTGCTATTCCATTGACCCAACCTATCATAAATTAGTAAATTCTTTTAAATTAAAACAAACTTGGATATTATTAACCATAATTATATTAGCATTATATCCTCTTAAATCAGATATAGCTGAAGGGATAAGAATCTTAATTCATAACCCCATCCCTTGGCTTAGATCTGTTACGGAATCTACTCCAATATTATTTATTTATCATGAGTTTTCTTTATACCCCCTTTTATCACTTTTTTCTTATGCGAGCCTGTTATTCCCTATTTTTCTCTTCCTCTTCTATAGAGCAATTATAAAGAATAAAGGTCCTTTTTCTTGGTTTCTGATAGCAAATGCCGGCTTAATTTATTTCCTTTTGACAAATGCCCAAGCGAGATTCGGCTATCCTCTTACGATCCCTCTTTCTATCATCACAGCTTATTACATAGTTCATTTGCCAACACTGTTATTAAAAAAATTTAAAAGCAATCCAATTCTTCTTGAAAAAATAGTTCCTTTTGCATTATGCATAATCCTGCTTATTCCTTGTAAAAGCTATTACCAAAAAAAAGTAATAGCAAAACATTATTTACAATTAAAAGAAGTTTATGAATGGATTAAAAATAATACACCTCCAACATCTGATTATGAGAAAGCTCAACAAAAACCGGAGTATTCAATTTTAGCTGACTGGGAATACGGAATCCCAATAGAATATTATGCACAGCGCCCGACTAATATTGATGCAAGGGGTCCATTATACACAGATTGGAGTCCTATTGCTAGATTCCTTTTATCTCCGGATGAAACTCAAGCTAATATTATCCGAGAAGGTTTTGGAATTAAATATATCCTTTTAGCTGATTGGTATGCTTCACTAAGAATATACCCGGAATGGATGAATGCTAATTGGTTAGATTATTTCTCTTATGCCCCAATAGCAAATGGAGAAGAAGGCATTATACCTACAGAAAAATTAATTTTTACTGTGGGATTTCAGATATCTGAATTTGCAGGCAATTCCATAATAGCTTCAAATCAAATTATTAAACCTGCTCTCCAGCATTATCGCCTTGTTTGGGAATCATCCCAATTATTATTCGGTGGTCGCAAGACGCCAACTTCTGCTCTTAAACTAATGGAGTATGTTAAAGGAGTCAAGCTCCATATTTCCGGTAATCCCGGAGAAAGAATTGACATAATTGGATTAGTCATCACAAATACCGGAAGAACATTTCAATATTGGAATTATACTATCATCCCAGCTTCTTCTTCAACTATAATCTATCTTCCTTATTCTACTGAAAAAAAACCTTCCTCCGTTTTTATTGAAAGATACTATATCCAAAAAGGAAACAAAGTTTTGCAACTACAAAATATAACTGATTACATGATAGAAAATGGTTCAGAAATAGAGATAGAATAGAGTTTGTAGAGTTTATAGAGTTGAGAGTTTATAGAGTTCCACAATCTCTTACCTCTATCCCTTAAATCTTATCTTCAATGCTTATTCTTCCTCTTATCATTTATTTAACCTATCACCTATAACCTATAACCAATTATTATTACGTGGTTTCAAATTTAATCCGCCAAATACTAAAGATAAATTCACCACAGAGACACAGAAGTTTGTAGAGTTTATAGAGTTGAGAGTTTATAGAGTTCCACAATTATTACCGTTAAAACTTTAAATTCAATTTAATTGAGGAAATACAAGGCTGAACAGATTGAATTGAGCATCTTAGAGTTTAACATTTATATTAGACCTAATAGTAAAAAGGGTAATAGATTGTGGAACTCTCAACTCTATAAACTCTATAAACTCTATAAACTCTTTGAAATATCTCCCAAACAATCCTATAATAATCTGACATGTCCATTATCTACGATACAATTTATGAAGGGGAAGGATTAATTGGCGATCCTATTCATCATTATATTCCTTTTACAACTCCAAAAGACACTAATCCCAGAGAAATAACTGAAAAAGATTTAATTGATTCCGATTGGGTTCAAAGGCTAAGATATATTTATCAATTGCAAAGTTCAAGGTGGGTATATCCTTCTGCAGAACACAGCAGATTTCAACATTCTATTGGAGCAATGTATTTAGCAAGCAAATTTGCTAATAGGCTATACCCAAGCTTAAAAAAAATTGAGCCATCAACTCCTTCTTTTCCACTCGTTGAAGAAACTTTAAGAATTGCTGCTTTGCTTCACGATGTAGGGCATGGTCCTTTCGGACATTTCTTCGAAGAAAATTATTTATCAAATCTTAATTTGACCCATGAAAAAATTAGCCAAGAAATCATTCTAAAAGAATTTTCCGATTTAATTCTCAAATTAAGAAGGTCTCCTTCAGGTAGTTTTAAAAGAGGCGAAAGAATACAACCAGAATTTTGCGCCTATTTAATTAATAAAGATACTACAATTTCAGAAAGAATAATCCCGAGATGGGTTAAACTACTTTTGCCTTTATTTCATGGGGTCTATACAGTAGATAATATTGATTATGTATTAAGAGATTCTTATATGTGTGGTGTAGCAATTGGTCCTGTTGATTTAGACAGATTATTATATTATACCTTCTTTTCTTCAAAAGGTCTTACTTTGCATATTGGCGGTGCCTCTGCCTTAACAATGTTTTTAACAGCTAGACTTTATCTATACTCTAATGTTTATTTTCATAGAACAACTCGCGCCATTGACCTTCAATTAAAAGATATATTTTCTAAAACAATAGAAGAATTAAATATAGGAAATCCTATCTCAAATCTAAGAAATTATATAAAATTAACAGATTGGTCTTTAATAGAAGAAGTAAAACAATGGATTTCTTCCCCTAATCCAAATAAAAAAGCTTTAGGAAAAGCTTGGTCAGCAATATTTAAAAGAAATGTAAAATGGAAAATGGTTTTTGATGAAACTTTATCTATTCATTCTTCAAAAAAAGACAATAAAATTATTTCTTCTAAAAATTTAGAAAAAATCATTAGGGATTTCTTGCCTATTAAATTCAAAAATTTACCTATGAAAATAGATTACGCTGCTGAGGATGGAAGACCTATTAATCCTTTAAATATGGGCAAATCGCAAATTTATATCTACTATCCTGCTACAAAACATATTTCCAAAGAACCCTTAGCAAAATTATTTGAATATATCCCTGCTAAAATAATTAAATGTAGAGTTTTTATCCCTTCATATAAAAATGCAAAGGAAGTAAATGAGGCAGCCAAAAAAGCTTTAAAATTATTATACAATAAAAATTAAGATTATAAATAGCCACATTATTTTCTTACTTTTTAGATTTGCAGCTTTTATTAAAAACTCGTCATTTTAAAAAAGGGTTATTATTTTATATTCTCTATAATTACTTTTATAGATTCTTTGGCTTTTGCAACTAATTCAAAAGCAAGCTTAATTTTTTCCAAAGGCAGCTTATGAGTTATCATAAATTGCACATCAATTCTTTTTGAAGCAATTAGTTCTAAAGCTACATTATAATCATAAGGAGCTCCTGCATAACTACTAACAATTTTGAGTTCATTCCGCCAAAATAATTCATTGAAATTTATTTTTAAATGATAATCTGGTGGGGATGGTGCAAAAATTAAGAGAGTACCTCCTCTTTCCACATAATTAAACATTGTTTCTATTGCTTGAACAGCTCCCGTAGATAATATGACCGTATCAAATAATCTACCTTTATTAATTTCTTTAGCAACATCCGGAGTCAATTGCTCCGCCAATAAAGTATAAGAAGCGCCTAACTCCTTTGCAGCTTTTAATCTATATTCAGAAACATCTATTGCTACAATATTAGTTGATCCAATAATTCTTGCTAATTGAATATGTAATAATCCGGCAATACCGCTTCCTAAAACTAAAACACTTCCTCCTATTCTTAAGCCAGCTACCCTTTGAGCTCTCACTACACAAGCTAAAGGTTCTACAAAACATCCTTCTTCATAAGAAAGAGTATCCGGCATTAAAAATATTCCATAATTCACATTTATCTCTGGCACCCTTACATATTCCGCAAATCCGCCCGGGTCTATATTCGTCTTCCTTAAAGTCTCACAAACAGTATGATGACCGCTTAAACAATAATAACATTTATTACAAGGAACATGATGCGCTATTATTACCCTCTCTCCTTTCTTATAACCCTTCACTTCTTTTCCCACCTCCTCTATCTCACCAGCTATCTCATGCCCCAATATCAACGGAGCCTTCTTTATCCTATACCATTCCATTACATCGCTCCCACAAACACCACACGCTTTTACTCTAACTAAAATTTCTTTGCTACTGATTTTAGGAACAGCCATCTCCTCTATTCTTATATCTTGATTATTGTAATATACCGCCGCTTTCACTCTTGCTTGCCTCTCTTAGTTTAAAATTAATTCGCTTTACCCTTTAAAGAATTAAATAAATCATATGCCTCGCTAACAGTTGCTTTTTCGTGAACTATGGCTCTTATTGCTCTTATCATAGCTACCGGATAATCTGACTGCCATATATTTCTTCCCATATCTACTCCACAAGCACCCTCCTGCAAAGCATTATATGCTAATAATAATGCATCATGCTCTGTCGCCAACTTAGGTCCCCCTGCTATTACTAACGGAACCGGACAACCATTCACTACCTTGTCAAAATCTTCACAATAATATGTCTTAACAAAATGAGCTCCTATCTCAGCTGCAATTCTACAACATAAGCTTAAAAATTTAGCATCTCTTTTCTCCAATTCTTTTCCTACTGCCGTAACGGCTAAAACAGGAATCCCATATTCTTCAGCTTCATCTACCAGCTTTGCTAAATTTGTCAAAGTCTGATGCTCATAATTTGTTCCTACAAAAATAGATAAAGCAACTGCTGAGACATTCAATTTAACAGCATCTTTAATAGATGTAGTAATCCCTTCATTCGCTAAATCAGCACCAATAATACTGGTTCCGCCGGATACTCTTAAAACTACCGCATTTGCAATAGTAGCATCTACACAATTCCTTAAAACTCCCCTCGTTAACATTATAGCATCTGCATAAGGCAACAGCGGCTCTATCGTTTTACGAGGATTTTCTAAACGATTCGTCGGACCAAGAAAATAACCATGATCAACAGCTAACATTACCGTCCTATTTGTCTCCGGCTTTATTATCCTCGATAACCTATTCTTTATTCCCCAATCCATCTTTTATCCTCCTTATCTTTTTATTATTTCCAAAATTTTTAAATCATTCTAACAAAATTAGGTTTCCATTTCAATAAGTATTAAGAATGTACAAATGCAGGAGTAAAAGCGGGATTATTTCTTGAAATTTTTAAATCATTTCTTTTTATTCCTTTCACTCAATCTTGCTTTAAACATTCTTTCTCTAAGACCACCTTCTTGGATAAATGACTCCTCCAACTTTTGTAGCAGCCTATCAAGTAAATAGTTAGTCTGGTGTATGATACAGATAATTGTATTAGCTACTACTTCTGGTGAGGAATTATTTAAATAGGGCAAATAGGATTTATAAGACTTATCTTTCATTTTTGCAATTCCTCTAATCTCCAGTATTCTTTTATCATTCTTATCCCATAAGCTTAACCCCCGAACACGTAGAAAATCTTTATAATCATTAAGGAGTTCCTCCAGACTGGCACGAGCAATCCCGATCAGTTTTATCTCTGTTTCTTTAGAAACTCCTGAAGCCATACTTCCTTCTGCGATATTTTGTTTGCCACTCCGAGCAGATTGTATCATTTGGTCGTATGTGCGTGATCGCTTGTCAATATGTTTATGGCAAAAATATACTGTCGCATCGTAAACTATTTCTGCCATCTGATATGATGCCAGCTTTTGGTATCCACCATGCGGAGGAATAAAACCTTTTTGATTTTCGTTGCTCATATTTCAGCCTTTATAGATTGTTTCAATAATTTCAATTTAGTATCTATTTTCACAATAATAAATTATCTTGCAACTGGCTTCTAAAGAAGATGTATAGCATAAAGCTTCTCTTAAAGTATCCCCAATAGAAAAACTTCCATGCCCTTTCACAATCGCCACCTTATTTTTATTGAAAATATCACCTAAAATATTCCCCACTTCTTTTGAACCGACGGTTTCTTCTGCTGCAATTACAGGCACCTCTTTTAATAAAATTTTACCTTCTGAATCAATAGGCTTTATTTTTTCATAATAAAAAGAAAGAGTTATTGCAAAAATAGGATGAGCATGAATGATAGCTTTTGCATTGGTTTTTGAGTAAATAATTTGATGAACCGGTAATTCAAACGACGCTTCTTCCGAATATTCAAAAAGCTTTACCTTTATAATATCTTCATTATTTAATTCAGAAAGCATAGCTCCATGCTTAGTTATATAAATACAATCACCATCTATAATACTTATATTTCCTGAATGAGTTGTAATTAGGTTGAAATCTTTAAGCATCCTACCAATTTTTTTTATTTCCGTGAGAATGCTTTCCATCTTATTATTTCTTATCTATGCTTATAGGTCCTGGACCATTTATAGCTATGCTTAACAAAGCTCCTATAAGTGCTAAGTTTTTTAAAAAATTAATCATTTGTATCGGTTCCCTCATCACATTATGAAAAATAGCAGTTACGATTATTAGAAATCCTATTAGTGCGATTGAAGCATACTTGCTTTTATACCCTATTATTATTAAATAGGAAGCTATTATTTCAATTGTTATTGCAAGAATGCCTAAAATTTTTACCTTCGGAATATGATAGCTATTCATATAATTTAATGTATCGTTAAAGTTAAATATTTTATTAATTCCTGAATACAAGAAAATAAATACAACTAATACCCTTGAGAATAATAAACCAATATCTTTAATCATAAATATCCTCTCTGAATAAGATTTTAGAATTTCTTATTTTATCCATTATTAAATAATAATTCAACACGGCGAGCAAGAGTTTGTAGAGCTTATAGAGTTTATAGAGTTGAGAGTTCCACAATTCCTTACCAGCTTACCTTTTGC
>CAYREJ010000117.1:0-7909 GCA_964423235.1 uncultured Acidobacteriota bacterium
AACCCAGAGCCCGAATCCATTTCTTGATTGAGATGGCTTATTGTCTTATTATATTTAGTTAAAAAATAAATATTTTGATTTTAAAATGCTTGAATTGATTAAATCAGTATCAAAGCCGGTTAGATATATTGGCAACGAATACAATCATATAATAAAAGATTTAGATAAAATAAAATTAAGGGTATGTCTTTGTTTTCCGGAAATTTATGAAATTGGTATGTCTCATTTAGGATGGAAGATTCTCTATCATATTATAAATAAAAGGGAAGATGCATATGCAGAGAGAGTATTTATTCCTTGGGATGATATGGAGAAGATGCTATCTTCGCATTCAATTCCTTTATATAGTCTTGAAACGAAGACACCTCTTTACAGCTTTGATGTAATAGGTATTTCTTTATTATATGAATTGACATATTCTAATATAATTACTTTGTTAAAATTAAGCGGCATTCCAATCTGGAGTGAAGAAAGGAAAGATTATCATCCTTTAATTATTGGAGGGGGACCTTGTGTTTTCAATCCGGAGCCGCTTTCGGATATCATTGATCTGTTCGTTATTGGTGAAGGAGAAGAGATTATTGAAGAGATCATTGATGCTTTGCTTGATTTAAAGAATGCTTCAGCAAGCAGAAAAGATAAACTCAAAAAATTATCTGAAATAAAAGGCATATATGTTCCTAAATTTTTTTCAAAAAAATTGGATTTAAAAAATGGTTTAATTTATAGGGAAGCTACAAATAATCCTTCGAAGGTCATTGATAAGAGGATAATTTCATTTGATGAATCTTATGAATATATACAAAATTTAATAGTTCCGAATACAGAAGTTATTCATGATAGGGTCTCTTTAGAAATAATGAGAGGATGCGAAAGAGGATGTAGATTTTGTCATGCTGGTTTTGTTTATCGTCCTAATAGGGAAATGAATCCCAAGAATATTATTGAAATACTTGAGAAGGCAATTTTATCTACCGGATACGATGAAATCTCTCTTGCTTCATTAAGCACTGGCGACTATTCTCAGCTGCATAAGATTCTACCGGCTATAAGGAATTTTATTCAATCCCATCAAATCAGCATTTCTTTTCCTTCTCTGTTTCCTGCTTCATTAACTGAAGAGCTTTTATTAGAGATTCTTAAAGTAAGAAAGACAGGAATTACGATAGCACCGGAAGCAGCTACTGATAGACTACGTGCTATTATTAATAAACCAATTAGTAATGAAGAAATCTTTGCTGCTGCTGAACTTGCTTTCAAAAATGGATGGCAAATGATCAAATTATATTTTATGATTGGATTACCTTTTGAAAAAGAAGAAGATATAAGGGAAATAGCTAATCTTTGTATAAAAATTTCTCAATTAGGAAAGAAGATAGATTCTAAATCTGGACAGCTGCATGTTACAATATCTTCCTTTGTGCCAAAAGCTCATACTCCTTTTCAATGGGCTTCTATGAATACAATTGAGGAATTATCTGATAAACAAATGCTAATAAAGAAATTACTTGAAAAGTTTAAAAGGATTACTTTAAAATTTCAAGATGCACGCATCAGTTGGCTTGAAGGAATCTTTTCAAGAGGAGATTCAAGACTGAATGAAGTAATTAGATTTGCTTGGCTTGCAGGGGCAAGATTTGATGGTTGGGATGAAAAATTCAATTTTCAAGCTTGGCAGCAAGCATTTGAAAAATTAAATCTTGATCCTTCAATATATTTAAAATCATTACCAATTGATTCAATTCTTCCTTGGGACCATATATCAATGGGAATTGACAAAGCATATTTGATTTCAGAGTGGAACAAAAGCAAAAAAGGTGAAATAACCCCTTCAACAGATATTCATAGATGCAATCAGTGCGGTGTTTGCTCCCCTGCTTTATTAAAGCAATTAATAAATAATTCAAAAAAAATTGAACTGCCGGAAATATTCATTAAACCAAGCCAGCAGATCAATATTCATAACAAAAAGATTAAATGCAAAATATCTTTTAAGAAAAAAGATACTGCTATATTTTTATCTCATTTGGATTTGTACAGAATGATAAGATTAATTCTCAAAAGAGCAAATTTACCTATCTCATATTCGGAAGGATTCCATCCAATGCCTCGTATTTCTCTGGGTCCAGCTCTTCCAACTGGTATTGCTTCTGAAGAAAGCTTCTTTGATATTATTTTATATGAATATGAAAATCCAAATGATATATTATCTAAACTTAATAAAGTTTCTGTCCCCGGTATTGTTTTCTCAAAAATTGCTTTGATTCCTTTGAATAGCCCTTCTATAAATTCTTTAATTACTCATTCATTGTTTAGTTATAAACTTGATGACCCTGTATTTCAAGAATTCTTCTTTACTGCTTCAAAAGATTTATTATTGCAAATGCATCGTAAAAAGTGGGAATGGTTTTCTCTAAAAAAAGATTATTTTATATTAAAAAAGGATAAAAAAATAAATTTGCTGAATCACATAGATTCTATTTCCTTTAAAGAAAAGGAATTTATTTTAATTCTTCTTTTAAAGATGGGACTGAGTTCTTCTGTTAATATAACTACACTGCTGAATGCAATTTATCCTACGATAACAATTCCATTTTCGTTAACTCACGAATGCTTCTTGATAGAAAAGAAAGGAAAGAAATTAGGAATATTTGATTATGAAAATGAAATTATTAATTTATATAAAAAGATTTATAATTAGTTATGAATAAAGAACTAATCATAAGCGAAAAATTTCAAGATAGAGAAATAGCCTTAATAGAAAATAATAAGCTTTATGAATTTTATATAGATAATTCTCAAAAAGAAAGCATAGTTAACAATATATATAAAGCAAAAATAGTTAGGATATTGGAGGGGATATCCTGCTGTTTTGTTGAAATTGAAGATAAAAAATATGCTTATTTGTATGGGAAGGATATAACTTTTGAAGCAATAAAATTTTCACGAGGGGGCAAAACTTTAAATATAACAGGGAAGGAAAACATTTTTGATTTTCTGAAGCCTAGTAATTATTTAATAGTTCAAGGGAAGCGTGATGCTTTATGGAAGAAGAATGCGAAAGTAACGACTAAAATAGCTTTACCGAGTAAATTTTTAATTTTTTTACCTTTTAATTCAATTGTTGCTATTTCCAGAAAAATTCAAAATGAACAAGCAAGAAATAGACTTAAAGAAATAGGAAATAATCATAAGGGAGAGGGAGGCTTAATCTTCAGAACTTCTGCGCAATATGCAAATACTCAACAGCTTATTGACGAGATAAATAAGATGAAAGAAACTTGGCAAGAGATAACTAAAAGATTTTATGAATTTAAATCTCAAGCGAGGATATTTCAAGCTCCTTCGCTGTTAGAAAGGTTATTAGATGACCTATGTTTTCAAGAAGATCTGATGCATATAAAGACTAATTCATTGCAGCTTTATAAAGAATTATCAGAATTGTGCAGAATATCTTTTCCTAACTTATCTAACAAACTTGTTCTTTCTGAGCAAAAGAATTTATTTGAGATTTATGGGATTAATAGTGAATTAAAGAGAATATTGAATCCGCTTATTTGGTTAAAATCAGGCGGATGCATAATAATTAATCAGACTGAGGCTCTAACCTCCATTGATGTAAATACAGGAAAGTTTTTAGGTAAAAAGAATGCTGATGAAAGTATGTTTTCATTGAATAAAGAAGCGGCAGCGGAAATATGCCGACAATTAAGATTAAGGAACATTAGTGGAATAATAGTTATAGATTTTGTTCCGATGGCTAATTCTACGCAATATGAAATGCTATTTAACAATATAAAAGAAGAGCTCCAAAAAGATAGAGCTAAAACGAAACTCATATGCTATAACAATATATCATTAGTCACAATCATAAGGAAGAAAGTAGGCGAATCGTTAACAAATTATTTTACAACTAAGTGTTATCATTGTCGTGGCAGCGGTTTTGTCAAATCCCCAATTTTTATTTGTAGAGAATTATTAAATGAAGTAGAATCAAAGGATTTTAAGGGGAAAAAAGTAATAATAAGGGCACATCCGATAGTAATAAAATATCTGAATTCTGTTTATGAGAATTCAATAAAATATTTTGAGAAGAAGAATCAAGTAAATTTTTATTTACAACCAAAGAACAAATTTCCTTTAGAAAAGTATGAAATTAAGGAGAACGGGTGAATACAGAGAAGATTAAGCTACTATGAGAAGGATAATTAATTTTTTAAATCAATTAAAGAAAAAGGAAGAATTAGAATTTCTAAATAAGCTAATAAGAGAGATAAGGGATGTTGAAGTATATTTTGTAGGGGGAGTTGTTCGGGATTTGATATTAGCGGATTTGCAAGAAACTGAATTCAAAATTAAGGATATAGATATTGTGGTAAGGAATATTGGAGCTGAAGAGCTGCAAAGATTTTTAAGTAAATTTGGGAAAGTAAATCTTGTAGGAAAAACTTTTGGTGTATTTAAATTTGTGCCAAATGACATTAGAATTGAGGAGCCGATAGATATAGCATTACCGAGGTGCGAGGAGTCATTTAAAACAGGAGGCTACAGGGATTTTATAATTCAATCAGAACCTTCTTTGCCTATTGAAATTGATTTATCAAGAAGGGACTTTACTATTAATGCAATTGCTATTGATTATAAAAAGGGGGATATAATAGACCCTTATGATGGGATTTCTGACATTGAGAAAAGGAGGATCAAAGCGGTTGGAAACCCTTTTGAGCGCTTTAGTGAAGATTTTTCGCGCATTTTAAGAGCCATTAGATTTGCTTGCCAATTAAATTTCAGAATAGAAAAAAACACTTGGGCTGCGATAAAATGCTTGATGAGGAGAATAAATGAAGAGAGGATAATTAATGGAGTAAAAGAGCGAATTGTAGCAAAGGAATTGATAGCGAGAGAATTAAGTTTGAGTTTGTTAAGCAACCCAGTCAAAATGGTAAATCTATATGAAGAAAGTGGAGCGTTAAAAGAACTAATGCCGGAATTATTGGAGCTAAAAGGGGTTCCGCAGCCGAAAGAATTTCATTCAGAAGGAGATGTGTGGGAACATACTATTCTTTGCTTAAAAATGCTAATGTCTAAAAAATTTAAGAAAAAATTCCCTGATTGGGATATTGATCCTGAACTCATTTTTGCTGTGATGTATCATGATATAGGTAAGCCGAGCACTATTAGCTTTCCTGAAGAAGGTAGTGATGGCAGAATAACTTTTTATGAGCATGCGGTTGTCGGAGCTCAAATAGCTGCTGATACAATCCAAAGATTATCATTAAGCAATGCGGGAATTAGACCGGAAGCAGTTCAATGGCTCATCAAAAATCATATGCTGTTCATTAATGCTGATTATAAACAGATGAGGAATGCTACTATTATTAAATACTTTTTTGATAAACAAACAGGAGAAATAAGCAGCGTCGGTAAAAAATTATTGATGCTAAATTATTGTGATGCTTTAGCTACGATCCCAGCTTGTTCTAAACCAAATTTGAAAAATCTAAATGGCATATTAGAAAGGATAAATCAAATTAGAGATAAGACTAAAGCGGAAATATCATTACCGAAGATATTTCTAAATGGCAACGAGATAATGGAAATTTTAAATATAAAGCCCGGACCATTAGTCGGTAAATTAATTGAATTATTACGAGAAGAGCAATTATCTGGGCGGATAAAAAGTCGTGAAGAAGCCATTGCTTTCATTAAGAAAGAATCAGAAAAGATGCTGATAAGTTAATAATTTTTAATTAAGAGCTGTATATTTATTGGTGCTTCCAACAATATACAATATGAGTAGAGGTAATTGAAACAGATGGTGGAAATTCTAACATGCAATCTTTAATTTTTATAGGACAAGCAAAATAAAAGGGGCAAGCTTCCTGGATGAAGTCATTTTCACTAAAAAGCTGCTGAATAACTATATCATTTCTCCCAAAAGGATTGTAATTAAGAGATGGAATAGATTTAAGCAAGCTTATGGTATATGGATGTAAAGGATTTTGAAAAATTTCATCCGTAGTTCCTTCTTCTAATATTCTTCCTTTATACATGATAGCTATTCTTTCAGAGGAATTAGAAATTAAACCAAAATTATGAGTTATCAAAAGAATTGACAACTTAAATTCTTCTTTCATTTTAATGAGTAAATCTATAATTTGAGCTTGGCTGATAACATCTAAAGAAGAAGTAGGTTCATCTGCTAATAAAATAGAAGGATAGCAGCAAAGTGCGATGGCAATCATTGCTCTTTGTTGCATTCCACCGGATAATTCAAATGGGTAGCTATCGAATATTTTATTGGGTTCCTTAAAGCCTACCCTATTCAACCATTCAATAGAAAGTTCGCGAGCTTCTTTATAACTATATTTCTTGTGATATTGAAGTGTTTCAGTAAGCTGTTGTCCTATTGTGAACAATGGGTCTAAAGAAGAAGAAGGTTCTTGGAATATCATAGAAATTTTTTCGCCTCTGATAGAGTTTAGCTGCTTTTCGGATAAAGATAAAATATTGATATTATCATATTCAATTGACCCATTTTTAATGCAGCCGGGAGGTTCTATTAAATTTAGGATAGAAAGTGCAGTGGTGCTTTTGCCAGAGCCGGATTCACCCGCAAGAGCTAATATTTCATTCCTATTGAGATGAAAAGAAATATTGTTCACAGCTACTATTTCTTTATTATTTAAATCATAAATAACAAATAAATCTTTTATCTTTAAAATTGTTTCCATCAGAATTTTTAATCACGCTAAAACAAGATCAAAATACTATAAATTATATTCTATCTTAACATCAGGAATAACCCAATCTATATGTATTGGAACATCATTCTGCCCACCCATACTATAATTATTTCCATTAGCTAAATGCACAGAACCATATATTTTCTCTGCTAATAATGTGCTCCAACCATGTTTATTTATATATTCAGAAGTTATTTTAGGATTTGTTCCGATACCAAATTCAGCTACTACATTGAAATTCTGTTGCTCAAAGAAAAGAGGTTTAATATTCTCATCAAGGTATTTTTGAGCTCTCGGTGAATCACCGATTATATCTACAAAACGAGCATTTTTAATGATAAATTTTGCTGAATACTTTAAAGGCTGAGAACCACCCCATCCAGCCGGAACTGTAAAATAACCTTCCGTTTTTCCTCCCAGTTTAGGAACAACATAGGCTTCAGCTCCCGGCAAATTACCCCATTGCCCAGGATTCGTTAATAACCCACTGGAATTTCTTACTAAATTATTGTCCGGCTCAACGATAAATTCAGTATCTCTTGCTTGAACCTTTATTAATTTAGTTCTTCTTAAAATCTCAGCTACTTCTTTGGTTTTCTTATCTAATTCTAAATAATCTAAATTCATAGGACCATCCTCTTCAAACATCTCTAATGTGAATCCGGGCATACTTGCTACACGACTCCCTTTTGAAGTTTGTTCTTTTCTAAAATGAGTATGAGTTAATGAGAAAACTGTAGGCATAAATATTATTTCCCTTACTCCTATTTTTTCATATAAATCTGCAGTAGCATCAATCCCATTTCTGGCTTCCTGAGGTATATAACTTAAAAGCTCAACCTCAATCCCTTCAGTTCTAAAAATTTCATACATCCTTAAACATAGTTCTTTTGATTTTTCAAAAGCAATTTTCAAATCTTCTTTGAATTTTGGATTCCATTCCTGCATAATAATAGCAACTCTTTCTCCCTTCTTATAACCCATATTAATAAATAAAGAATTCATAATATTTTGTTCTATTGTTTTCATAACAATAGTATATCATAAATTATAAAATGGGTGATAGGTTATGGGTCATGGGTCATGGGTGATAGGTTATGGATTGAAGCTCATCCTTTGATCTTATTATAATTAGCCACAGAATAACACAGAATCTCACAGAA
>CAYREJ010000118.1:0-7894 GCA_964423235.1 uncultured Acidobacteriota bacterium
CTTAAATAAAAGTCAATTAAAATGCTATAGACTCTCACCCATTGCCTCTTGCTTTTCAAGCCGATAGGCTATTCGACTTAAAGACTTAAAGGCTAATATAAAACGCCTACTTCTTTCCAGGCCTCTGAAACAAATTCCGCTTCTTCGCTATTTGTTCCATATAATTCTTTAGCTATATTTACCGTTGCCTCTGCTGCATCTTTGAATTTAGTTTTCCTATTTAATCTCTCGGTCAAGGCTATATACCATATTCTGCCGGCTTTTTCCCAGGCATATCCTCCCAATCGGATTGCCGCTTCATAAAATGCTCTATTGGGTATACCTGAATTTAAATGAACTCCTCCATTATCTTCATAAGTATCAATATAATCTTTCATATGAGCCGGTTGCGGATCTTTACCTATTAAAGGATCATCATAGGCGCTGCCTGGCTCTTTCATTGAACGAAGTGCTACTCCTTTTATTTTTTTGGTGAAGATTCCTTTACCTATAAGCCAATCTGCTTCTTCTGCTTTTTGTTTTTTGAAATATTGCTTAACCAAAACACCAAAAATATCAGCAAAGGATTCATTAAGAGCGCCCGATTGATCTTGATAATCCAAATTAGCTTCATACTGAATAATGCCATGCGCAAGTTCATGAGCTACTATTTCCAAACATTTAGTGAACCGATTAAATATTTCACCATCTCCATCACCATAAGCCATTTGTTCTCCATTCCAAAAAGCATTATCGTATTCTACGCCATAATGAACGCTAGATTTTAAGGACATTCCTCTATTATCTAATGAATTTCTTTTATATTGCTTTTTAAAAAAATCAAAGAATTTTCCTGAATTTATATATGCTTCATTTACAGCCTTGTCTTTGCTTTTCGGTTCTCCCTCATCTCTAATTTTCTTACCAGGTAATGTCCACCTATTTTCAGCATCATAAATTATTCTTCTTTTCCCTTTCTTTGCCTTCAGTTCTTTTTCTTTAACTTGCAACTGAAATAATACCCGTGCTATGCGAAGTTTATTTGACATTTCCATTGCATTTTTAGCAAATTCCCTTTGCTTATTTGTTCCTTTTTTCTCAATTTCCATCAATATGTATGGTGGAACAATAAAGCATAAATGCATACATTCGCCTTGAATCAAATTATTTAATGATTTATTATCCATTGAATTAATCTCCTTAATGCTATTGTCATTGAAGATTCAGATAATTTTACAGTATGAGTTTTATCTTCATATTCAATGCATAATTCATAACAAAAAGCATCTCTATAATTAGGGTCTTTTGGTAATTCAAAAGGTAATGAAAAGAAATCTGATTCTATTAATAACTGCTCTAATTCTTTTTTATCAGATGAAGATAAAGAATCGTCATCTAAAATCTTACTTTTTGCTATTCCAGTAATACCACCTGTTCTTTTTAAGCTAATCCTCATAAATTTTTATGATATTATAATCTACTAACTCTTTCCTGTCAAAAAATACTAAGTTTTAAGGGGTAAGGATTATGAGGTAAATAGCTTATCCTGCTCCGCTTCTCAGCCTCTACCTCAACCTAAATTGAGCAACCATTTCCATAAAGGTATTATATTGATTTTGGCTTTCCCAACCACAGGATTACACGAGATTAACACAAGATTGTCTTTTTCTGTACTAATCTTTGCATAATGTCGTTTAAAATTAAACCACGAGATTACACAGATTATCACAAGATTTTTTTATTTTTAATATAATCTGTGTTAATCCCATGCTTGCATATTAAAACTACAGGATTACATGTCTTTGCGTAACAAAATTATTTGAATATCCTCGCAAAGACGCAAAGAGCTCAAAGCCCTTTGCAGTTTTGATTTATCTTACCACCAAGGATACAAAATTATCACAAAGGCAGAAATTAATTTCCTACAGATACTCATAAAACAGAAAGGATATTTGCAAAGTTTTCTGCCATTTTTTCATGAGAGTATTTCATAATAGCATCTAATTTACCTTCATATGGGACATAAGCAAAGTGTTTGAATTGTTGATAAGCATTAAGTAAAATATTTTTTAGTTCAATAATGTTTGAAGCAAATATACCGGAGTTAGTATTTTTTAGCAAATCAATAACTACTTTGCTGCCGCCGATAGCAAGAATAGGACGACGGGCTGCTAAATATTCAAAAATTTTTCCGGTATAAACTCCTTCTTCGGCAGGGTCATTCCAGGTTAATAATAAAAGCAATTGGGATTCTCTTTGGATTTTTAGTATGATTTCTCTTGGGAAGATACCATATTGCTTAACTATATTGCATAAATCATATGAACTAATTAAATCTTCTAGCCATAATTCTTTAGGACCATAAAATCTTACATCTACATCTTCAGCATTAATATTTTTTTCTTGAATAAGGAGGGATAAAGCTTCAAGCAATAGAAAAGGATCTCTTTTTCCTTCATAAAGATTACCTGTATGAGTAATCGTAAATTTAGAAGTGAGTGGAAAATTATCAGGAGCAAGTTCATCTATATCAAATCCATTAGTAATGCTATAAACCTTTTGAACATTGTGAAAAGATTTCAATTTCTCTGCAAGAGGCACAGATACAGATACTAAGGCGTCTGCATTTTTAAGAATCTTTCTTTCTAATCTTTTTTCTAACAATTTTCTTATTCTGGTATAAGGATAATAATGATTTTGAACCCATAGATCTCTAAAATCAGCAATCCAAGGGATAGCGAATTTCTTTTTAAGCTGATGAGCTATAATATGACAAGTAGCTGGAGGTGCGGTGCTGACCATGGCATTTATTTTTTCATTTTCAATAATTTCTTGAGCATATTTTAATGCAAAAGGAATCCATTTTTTCATAGGGTCAGGATAAGCCAACAATTCTAATGAAGCTTTAATAAGAAAATTAAGGAAAAATTTTTTAACTTTCGGATATTTGTTTTTTTGCAGCACTGTAGCAATATTTTCATCGTGCTGGAGACCGAAGTAGCTTTTCATTTTCATCATTAGAGGGGAATAAGGAGTTTCAACAATTTTGCAGAAATCATATGAGATTGATGAAGAATAAATTTTAGGAGTGAGAATATATGGTTGCCAGCCAAATTTAGGAAGATATTTTGCCAAGCCCTTAGCTCTGAGGGCAGCAATATTAGAGGATGGTGGAAAATAAAATGTAATAATCAATACCTTTCTCATCGGATAGACAAGCATTCTTTGTAGATTGAATGAATCATTGAACCGATTGTTTCATAGCTAAATCTTTTAGCATTTTCAGCAATAAAATTTTTATTAAATTTATCAAGAGAATTCAACATTTTATTTATAGCATCTGATAGAGCTTGAGGATTTTTAGGTTCAACTAAATAACCTATGTCATCATTAACAATTTCAGGTATTCCTCCGACGGAAGTTGAAATCACCGGTAGTCCGCTAGCAATAGCTTCTATAAGAGCACATGGAAAATTATCCCAAAGACTGGGCAAAACAAAAATATCAGAATTTCTCATAAGTTCAGCAATTTCATTTTTTGCTTTATATCCGAGGAAAGATACCTTATTTGAAATATTAAGATCATATGATAACTCTTCATATATTTTTTTTGCGGGACCATCTCCAACTATAATTAAGCTCCAATCTTCTCTTTGCTTCCGCAATATATTAAGAGCCTCCAAAAGATAAGGAATTCCTTTAATATGATTAATACCTAATATTCCAACAAAGAGAATTTTTTTTTCTTTTTTATTAGAATTTGCTGAAGAAGCTGATGGATAAAATATTGATGTATCAACAACATTAGGAACAATTTTAAATTGCGCTCTTATACCATACTCTTCAATAGCTTTTTGGAGAGCTTCACTAACAGGCAAGACAAATTTTGCTTTGCTAAAAGCAAACTTTGCAATATAAAATTGGCGCTTGCTTAAAAGCTTTCGGGGGAATAGGGAATATTGTTCAGTTATTATTACAGGTATTTTATATAATTTGCCAACTAAGACTGCCAGAAACCCAGCAGAAAAAATGTGAGCATGAATTATATCCGGACGAAAACCATTTTTAATTATATTTTGGAATCCTTTAAAAATGCTCCATAAGAACATTAAATGATCTATCACAGGAATTCCTTTATACCAAATACGATATGTAGAAATTCCATGATTTAATTCTGGATCAGTTTCTCTTTCCAATTGCCATAAATTTTTTAATTTATCCTTTATTCCAGCACAATG
This sequence comes from uncultured Acidobacteriota bacterium, assembly GCA_964423235.1. GTDB lineage: Bacteria > Acidobacteriota > HRBIN11 > MFGW01 > MFGW01 > CAYREJ01. The sequence continues at coordinate 4,218 of CAYREJ010000118.1, forward strand.
AACAACCATAACATCATCATATAATTGAACTGCTTTAGCATGCTCCCGAATAAAAATTCCATACACAGGATTTTCTCTCGTGGGATAATCTCTTGTTAAAAACATTATCTTCAATCTCATTATTTTCTTTATCTTTTCTTAAAGAAGTCTTTTATTCCATCTATAACATATTCTATTTCATAATCTCTCATCAGAGGCTCAATTGGCAGACTTAAAACACTTTTGCAAGCTTCTTCTGCATTTTTTAATACCCCTGATAATTTGCATCTTCCTTCAAACAATTTCATTCTATGAAGAGGAACAGGGTAATAAACCATCGTATTTATGCCTTTATTTTTAAGATATTGTTGAAGTTTATCTCTTTTATTGTTTCTCAATCGTATAGTGTATTGATTATAAACATGATAACAATTCATTATTGATGATGGAAAATTATAATATGGTAATATTAATTCATTGATGCTTGATAATTCTTTATTATAAATTTCAGCGATACTTCTCCTTCTTTCAGTAAATTCTTCAAAATATTTAAATTTCGCAAGCAGTACTGCTGCTTGAATAGTATCAAGCCTTGCATTATATCCGATATGTTCTACATTATATTTGTCTTTTCCACCATGCTTTATTAGCATTCTAACAATTTCAGCAATTTCGTTATCATCAGTAGAGATCATACCTCCATCTCCAAATCCTCCAAGATTCTTTGAAGGAAAAAAGCTAAAACATCCAGCATCTCCAAAAGTTCCTGTATATTTTCCATTCCATTTTGCTCCGAAACTTTGAGCACAATCCTCAATTACAAATAAATTATATTCTTTCGCAATATACATTATTTTATTCATATTGCAAGGAAGCCCATAAAGATTAACGATCACTATTCCTACAATTTCTGTAATGGAAGAACGGTGATTAAGCAAATACATTTCTATATTTTCAGGGTCAATATTATAAGTTTTTGGGTCTATATCAACAAATATAGGAGTAGCTCCTGAACGAATAATTGTATCTCCGGTCGCAACAAAACTGAAAGGAGTAGTTATTAGACAATCTGCTTTATTAAAATATTCTTGTCCCTTAAATTTTATTGCTAAAGCCCTCAATGAAAGAATAAGAGCATCTGTGCCGGAAGAAACACCTATGCAATGTTTTACACCAAGATATTGAGAAATTTTTTCTTCCAGCTCATTTACTTCCGGACCCAATATCCACTGTTGATGTTTTAAGCACTTTTGAATAGCAGCATCAATTTCCTCTTTCATATATATATATTCAGAATATAAATCAAGCATAGGTATTTATTTCATTTTAGATATTTTCTTTTATAGCAATAATTTTATTTTCTTGTAATTCATATTCGCTTCCGCAATAATGGCAATGAGCATAATTTTCTATGAACTTTAAAGTAGTGCCGCATTTGCAAGCCCAACCAATCTGCTTTGCAGGCACTCCTACAACGATAGCATAATCAGGAATGTCAGTTTTTACTACTGCTCCGGCTCCAACAACAGCATATTTTCCAATACTGACTCCACAAATAACTGTAGCATTCGCTCCAATTGTTGCTCCGGTTTTCACAAGCGTCGGTCTGAATTCATGCTTCCTTTCTATAAAAGCTCTCGGATTATATACATTAGTAAATACACAGGAAGGACCGCAAAAAACTCTTTCTTCTAATGTTACTGATTTATATATAGAAACATTATTTTGAATTTTGCATCCATCCCCTATGGAAACATCCGGACCTACCATAACATTCTGACCAATTACGCAATTTTTTCCAATCCTTGATCCTTTTAGTATATGAGAAAAATGCCATATCTTCGTTCCTTCTCCTATTTTAACATCATCGTCTATGAAAGAACTCTCGTGAACATAATAAGGCAGATTTAATGATATTTGATAAGAAATATTAGAAGATGAAGAAAGTGATTTTTCAGCTAATTCAAGAATCTTTAATACTCGCAACCCTTCTTTTCCATTTGTCTTAGGTATTTTTCTATTAATAATACATTCTATAAAATGAAGTAATTCCGATTTTAATGGTTCTACTTGTTCAAAAGGAATTATTTCATATTCTGCTTTATGAGCAACAGGAATCTTTCCTTCTTTCCATTCAATAATATGAGGGTATAAAAAGAGTTTATTTTCACTAATATCATCAAAAACTGCCATCGCCTTGGAACCCACTCCTATAAGTTTTTGCTCTTTGAAAGGATGAAGCCAACTTACAAAGATATGCGCTTTGACGCCATTTTTAAATTCTAACGATGTCAAAGTTATATCATAGATACCTTTATTTAAATAATCTCCACCAGTAGCAAATACATTAATGGGTTCTTCCTCTAAAAGCATAAGAATTTTGTTATAGCTTCTTAGACCTGCTTCTACATGCGCAATAGGTATATGTAGCTTTACAGCCGAAATGGCTCCACCTAATGTGGAATTCGTATCTCCATATATTATTACTAAATCAGGCTTTTCTTTAATTAAAACTTCCTCTACCCTTTGAATAATTAACGCCGTTTGTAAACCTTGTGATGCTGAACCTACTTCAAGATGATATTTGGGCTTTTTTATCCCAAGATTAAAAAAAGGCTCCTGACATCATGTAATCATAATGCTGTCCTGTATGAATCAAGATATCTTCAATAAAAATTTCTGATGAAAGATTATATTCTTCTATAGCTTTTTGAATAGGAAAATATTTAATAAATTGTGGTCTAGCACCTACAATGTTAGCAAGCTTCACTTTCTTTATTGCCATATATTACATATATTATATTATATCATTTAAATGATAGAGTTTATAGAGTTTGTAAAGTTTATAGAGTTGAGAGTTCCACAATTTATTACCTTTAGAGATTATGTTTTTCCTATCTGAGAAAAATTGTAAATAGCCAATTTTTTCCAAATCCTAAAAGCCAATGGCAAAAAAATTATAAACCACAAAGATCACATCTATGAGAACGATTGTCAAGCGCTAAAGATAAATTCACCACAGAGACACAGAGAAGAGTTTATAGAGCTTGTAGAGTTTATAGAGTTGAGAGTTCCACAATTTCTCGCACTTATATCAAGAGAATAAAGCTAACCTTTAACATCTAATTCCTAATTCCTAATCCCTAATTGCTAATCTGCTGTGCCTCTGTGGTGAAATATAAAAACAGTTCTCATAATATCAAAAAAGGCATAAAAAGGAAGTTAAGAAGTTAGGAAGTTAAGAAGATAAGAAAATAAGATGATCTTTGCGAATTTTGCGAGCTTTGTGTGAAAAAGTAAAATTATGCTAAACAATATTGCAAACAATAAAAATCACAAAATAATCTCAAAATAATAATTTTGGAGAAAATTGATATTGAGTTTATAGAGTCTGTAGAGTTTATAGAGTTGTGAGTTCCTCAAATTATTACCATCATCGCCTCAACCATCCATTCATATCTTTAAAAAAATCTTATTCCTTGAAAGATAGTTAGAATTTGTGGAACTCTATAAACTCTCAACTCTATAAACTCTATAAACTATAATCAATCACTCCTTCTAAAAGATCATATCTCTGAAAGATAGTCAGAGTTTGTGGAACTCTATAAACTCTCAACTCTATAAACTCTATAAACTCAAATCAGTGTGCTTTGTGTTAACTTTGTGTCCTTTGTGGTTAAAAAAGGTAAGAAATAAGT
>CAYREJ010000119.1:0-7833 GCA_964423235.1 uncultured Acidobacteriota bacterium
TGTGCCTCTGTGGTGAAATATAAAAAGAAATGGAGTCTACATCATCCCAATTTAGTTTTATTAGATCATTATAATGATATTGATCTTCCGGCATAAAGCCAGTTCTCATAATATCAAAGAAAGATATATTTTATAGAAAAAACTTTGTGTGCTTTGTGATAACTTTGTGTCCTTTGTGGTTAAAAAATGTAAGCTATAGATAGAATAAGGTAGTCTCAAAGCAATAATTTTGTAGAAAATTTTTTATTTCTATGCTCTATGTCTCTGGGGTGAGCTTACCGATTCAGGCAATATAAACCACGAGTATTATATTGAATAACATAGTTGGAGAAGACTGAGCATTTGCGCCCAGATTTATGAGAAAGCGTAAGCCTTTTTATTTTTTGGATTTGCAAAAAAAAATGTAATATATATTTATTGGTGCTTATAATAAAATGAGAAAATAAATTTCAGTATTTTGGAAAAGCGAAAATTTAACATGCTTTTGGAATCTTAAGTTTCAATGGAAATACCAAGCAAAGCGCCAAGAATGCTAATAGTTGCCAATTTGCTGCAGTAATTCTAAAGCTTTTTCATTATTAGGGTCCTTTCTAAGAATATAATAGCAAGCTTCTTTTGCTTTATCATAATTTTTGATTTGAAAATAGGTGCGAGCAAGAAGTAATCTTGTAGAAATTGAATCAGGGAATAAACTTAATTCTCCTTGAAAAGCTTCTATTGCTTTTTGGTAGTTTCCATCTTTTAAATATATAAGTCCAATATTATGGCGAAGGCTTGAAATTAAAGGGTCTATGGATAAAGCTCGCAAATACTCTTGAAAAGCTTCTTTATATCTTTTTTCCATAAAATAAATATTGCCTAAATAATGATGAGCTTTAGAAATATCAGGATTAAAAGAAAGAAGTCTAAAAATTTCTTTTTTAGCTTCCTCTTTTATTTGAGGATTCGTATAAAAATTTTGAGCTATTCTTTCCATAACTATTGAAAAGGGAGAAATGTAATTATAAGAGTATTTATCAATCAAATTTTTGAACTTCTGCTTATTTTTAAGATAGAGTATATTTTTATCATCAAAATACAATATTTTATAATTGTCATTATGAGCTAAAAAAGAAACTAATTGATCATTAGGGTCCTTTGAAGGATACTCAATAATTAGATAATCAAAATCATATTTTTTATCAGCTGATTCCCAATTTTTTTTATGATAATGAAGCATAAAATATTCATTTCTGAAATTGGTTCCCCCTAACATTCTGCCATCAATAAAGACTTTTTGCTTTGGAAACAGTTTCCATTCTAAGTAGCCTCCGTAGTGAAGTGGGTTTAGCATTTTTCCTTCTATTTTGTTTGCTTCAAGAAATTCAATCAATTTGGAAGGGAATTTTGTCTTAGATATTCCGAAACCAAATATATAATCAGAAGTTGGAGCTACATTAAATCCTATGGTTATGTAACCTGTATAAAAAATAGCAGGGATTAATAAAATATTAACGATGCCCTTTAAATATTTAGATGAAAGAATCTTTATATTGCTCAAATAATTTTTCTGAATATATTCTAAGTTTTTAAATAGAACTAATGCTACAGCTAGCATAAATAGAGGAACAAAACGAACAGCTGTTATGGAAAGATATGCGAAGAAAAGAAAAAGTAGTAGATCAGAGAAATCAATATCTTTTATTTTCAGAATGAAAGTCAATCCTGAAAAAAAGAGGAGAAAAGAATATAGGGTAAAAATATCATACTTAAGCTTATAACCTTGAAGTTCTTGAATTACTTGTAAAAGCAGTTCATTTCTTGTTTCATAAAAAAATAAGAAAGGCAGTTTCAGTTTTTGCAATGGATTGGGACATAAAAAAGAAAGTGCCAGAGAAATAATCAGGATTAAAAGAAGGATTTTCATTTTTTCATCAATAATTTTTTTTGGCTTAATAAGAATTAAGTTATTGATTAACATTCCGATTATATGAAAAAATAAGATGACTAAACCGAATATGAAACTTGGATGAGAATTAACCCATATAATTTGAATTAATGGTATAAAAAAAAGATAATTCTTTTTTTTAATCAGATAAGCATTAATTATATAAATGTAAGAGGCAGCAAAGATCATCATAAATAATTCCGGGCGTGGAACGAATCTACCTCTTGCTTCTACAATAACAGCTAATAATATGGGAATAATTAAAAGATTGGATTTTGTTATTAATTTTCCTAATTGTAGAAGAATTATAATTGTAGCGGCAAAGCAAAAAGATTGGAAAATAATAATTCCTTTAATATTAAAAATTGAATAAATAAAGTATAAAATTATTTGAAAGAGCCAATAATCAGTAATAAAAGGTTCGTTTTGCAAAGTATAATAAAAAGGGTCTAATTGTGGGAAACCCTTATTTTCACTTATTAACTTTCCGGAGGCTAAATGATACCAAAAATCGTAATCGCATATTTCAAATATTCCTGCAAGAAACGAAAGAAGGATAATTAGGGTAATAAGAAAAAAAGAGAATAAATATGAGTTATGAAAATTAAATGTAGGAAATCTTTTCATTTAAGGTTAGGTTAGCTTGATTAAATTATTTTTTAAGTGCTAAAAATTTTTTTATATTTTATTTTAAGAAAAGATTTAGCCATAATCAAATATCTTAAAAGGTCTTGCCAGGACTTAATACTTTTAATTGCGGTAGGAATTTTATTTATTATTGAGTATTTTTTATAATTGGACCATTCAAAAAGGAAGTCTGAGATTTGTTCCCAGGTTAATTTATCAATGTATAAGGGTATTTCGCCTTGAGCAGCTGGTAAAGTGATTATATTCTTTTGATGAGGAAGAGACCAAGAAAAATCTTTAGGAAGTATGTTATTATTTTTTGCCATAATTTCTAAAGGTGTTCCAGGATAAATATGGAGAATGCTTAAAGAAATATCAATTTTATTGCTTAATTTTCTGAGAAAAGCAATGTAATCCATTGTTTGACGAGCTTCTTGGTAAGTTTCCGTCGGATGAGAAATAATAAAAAAAGGATTAGGAATTATATCTAAATCTAAGCATATTTTAATTATTTCAGTTACTTTATCCAAAGAAAACCCTTTTCCTTTATTAATAATTTCGTTAAGGATTCTTGGTGAAGCTGATTCCACGCCCATTCCTATTAGGAAACAACCAGCTTCTTTCATTTTTTTAAGGAGATCCTTATTTACAGTATCTATTCTTATTTCACAATACCAAGATAAATCCCATTTTTTTTCTATAATCTTATCACATATTTCTTCAACCCGTTTAGGATTGAAGGTAAAAGTATCGTCAAAAAACCATATAGCACTAACTTTATATTGATTTATTAATAATTCTATTTCTTCAATTACTTTATCAGCGGTAAGGTATCTTACTTTTCTTCCCCAATTTGAAGGAGTTGCACAGAAATTACAATTGAATGGACAACCTCTGCTGGTCATAAGATTTAAAGCTTTTCTTTTACCTTTAGCGGGGTCTTCTACATAGTAATTATATCTATCCATAGGATAAAGATGCCTTGCAGGAAAAGGCATCTCATTAAGATTTTCAATTAATTTCCTATCAGGATTATGAATAATCTCACCTTTGGAATTTACAAAAGAAAGACCCGGAATATTATTTAAATCTTTATCCTTATCTAAAGCTTTTACTAAATCAAGAGTTGTAAGTTCTCCTTCTCCTCTAACAACAAAATCGATATAATTGAGGTTTCGAAGAGTATCATCAGCTGTTTTCCATAAGTGAGGTCCCCCAAGAACTATTTTTAATTTTGGTTCTGCAGATTTAATGAATTTAGCGGTTTGAAAAGCTTGGAACCGGTTTTCAGTTGTTAAAGTTAATCCTACTAAATCGGGATTATATTTCTTTATATAGGTTAAAATATCTTCATTTTTTAAATTTTGAGCATTGGCATCCAAAATAGCTACTTTATATCCTTCTTCTTCCAGAACTGCAGCAACATAACCTATTCCCAGAGCAGGAATTAATTCATTATGAGACCATCTTTCAGCTAAATAACCTCCGGGCGGAACTATGAACATTGTTTTAATCATCTTGCCTCCGTAAATTGTGGTGCTTCTATTATAATATTTGGAGAGAATTTCCATTTATGAGGAATTCGCGCAATGCCAACATCTTTTATCCGTGACCTAATTTTAAAAGAATATAAATTGTGATGATAATCATATGGATATCCATTTCTTTTATGAACCGCAACATCTAAAAAATAAGTCCCTTCAATCAAATTTAAATTAGGAATAAAACATTCTACCTCTGCTTCACCTTTTATGCTTATTGGCTTAAATTCTTCAATATGAGTATTTGAGCCATAACAAGATATTCCTTCTGAATTGAATATTCCTATTCCGAAAACAAAATCATCAATCTTCTGATGAGCTAATATCTTTATTAAAATCCTCATAGCTTCTCCGGTAGAATAAATATATTTTACATTATTATTGGAATCTAATAGTAAAACATTAGTAATTTCAATTTGTCTATCACCCCATCTGCTTGGTTTTCTTTCGTCAACTTCTTTTAAAGAATTTTGTTTTGAAGATTCTTGATTAGTAAGTGAGCTCAATGCTTCTTGCTGGTTTTGCCTTATTTCTATTTCTTCGCTTGATGCTACATCCATTAAGTATGCATCAGTTACTGCCTTCGGATCCCCTATTTTTTGAATCCTGCCGTTCTTTAACCAAAGAGCTCTATCGCAAAAGGTTTCTACCATAGAAAGCGCGTGCGTTACTAATAAAATGGTTTTCTTTCTTCTTTTAAAATCCAACATCTTGTCAATACATTTGTGAGCAAATGCTTCATCTCCTACTGCCAATACTTCATCAATTAATAAAATTTCCGGATTAACATTTACAGCAATTGAAAAACCTAATCTCATAAACATACCGGAAGAATATGTTTTGACAGGGGCATTAATAAATTCTTCTAATTCAGCGAATCTAACGATTTCATCAAATTTTTGTTGTATTTCTTTTTTAGCTAAGCCGAGCATAATACCATTTATGTAAACATTCTCTCTACCAGTGATTTCAGGATGAAATCCGGCTCCTAATTCTATTAGAGCTGAAATCTTTCCATTGCTTTTAACCTTTCCATATGTAGGCTTAGTAATACCGGCTATTATTTTTAAAAGGCTGCTTTTTCCTGAACCATTATTCCCTATAATGCCAAAAGTTTCTCCTTGTTCCACAGAAAAAGAAACATCTTTTAAAGCAGCAAAAGTTTCTTCCGGCTTTATATTTTTAAAGAAATCTCCTTTTAAAAGAGCACTTTTAAAAGTTTGAAATTGTCTTTTATAAGCATATCTTTTAAATAGTTTTGTAACATTTTCAACCCTGATAGCTTCCATATTTAAACCTCCTCTGAAAAGGTATCTCGCAACCTGTCAAAAATAAAATAACCTACATAAAAGACTATAGCTGAACAAATTACAAGAGCAATTATATGTTTGAAGGAGGGAAATTCACCATAAAAAAAGGCTTTCTGGTATCCTAACATAAAATAAGTCATAGGATTAATTTTTAATATGTATTTGAAAAAGGAAGAACTTTGAATTGCAGGAAAAGAATAAGGATATATAATGGGGGAAGAAAAGAACCATAAGGTCAGAATATTCGCCATTAAATCTCTAACATCTCTAAAATGAACACTTAAAGCTGATAAAGCTAAGCCCAGACCGAGAGTAAAAATTAATTGTATTAATATTATTAATACAAAAAAAATCATATTGATTGTAATAGCTTTCCCATATATTATCATGAATAATATTAATATCGGTAATCCTAAAAGGAAGTGCACGAGATTAGAAAGAACGCTTACGAAAGGAAGTATCTCTGCGGGGAATAATATTTTTTTAATTAGAACCCCTCCATTTAAAATTGAATTAGTTGCTTCTAAAATAGAAGAAGAAAACCAAGTCCAAGGTAAGATCCCGCAAAATAAAAATAAGCTATACGGAGAAGTGCTGGGGTCCCTTTGTGCCAAAATGTAATTAAAGACTATTGTATAGATTAGTAGCAGTAGCAAGGGATTGGCAAAAGACCAAAAGAATCCCAAGATAGATCCCCTATATCGTGCCTTCAATTCCCTTATAACCAATGTGAAAAGTAATTGCCTGTGCCTAAATAAGTTTATTAAATTTTCAATCATTCCTTCCTTCTCCTTTGAAAATATATATAAAATAATAGTTAAATTTATCAATGATGCAATATGATTTCTTCTTTTTTTATTTTAGAATTTTTTTCTTTGCCTGCTTTAATTAATAGGAATCTAATTTCTTGATTATTGCCATCTATGATATATCTGATTGTATAAGGATAGAAACTATAATCTAAAAGCTTATGGTAGAAATTACTTGCAAGGTCATGATGAGAAATAAAATAAAAGAAGCCTCTTTTTTTAATAAGGTATGAAGCTGCTTCTATCAAATCTTCCTCATTTAAAAATAATTGGTGCCGTGCGATTGCTTTTTCCCAAGTGGGATTTAATTTACCGGAATATAATTGCCGATAGGGTGGATTAGAGACGACAAAATCAATAGAATGTTTTTCAAAGTAATAGTTAGCTTCTCTAATATCTATGTTCAGAATTTTGATTTTAGATGACAGATTATATTTGAGAATATTTTGATTAGCAATCCAACATAATTGTGGTTGGATTTCGATAGCCCAGCAGCAATAATATTCTTTTTTAAGAGCAACATAAATCGGTATGACGGCAGAACCTGTTCCTAAATCAATCCAAGTATCTTTTGCTTCGCATTGAATAAAATCAGCTAATAGTAAAGCATCAATTGAATATCTATATCCTTTCTTACTTTGGATCAAATTTAATGGTTTCATTATAGAGAGTTGATAAATTAAAAAGAAAGAGTATCCCCAATTTTAATTTTTTCTTTTTTAATTAAACCTGCATTTACTTCCAATACATATTTAGCTTTTTGGATGGGTTTATAAGAAGGGCAAGGGTCATTTTTGCAAGGTGCTGCATTTTCCACATAATAAACAATCTTCTTTTCTTGACTAATCCAAATTATGTCTAAAGGAATTAAAGTATTTTTCATCCAGAAGCTATGAAAATCTTGATTCTCAAAAATGAAAAGCATGCCTTGATTTTCTTTAAGAGAGGACCGGAACATTAATCCTTTAGCTCTGGAGATAGGGTCTTTTGCTACCTCTGCTTCTATTAGTTTTCCGGAAGGTAATTTTATTATTGCAATATCATAAGAAAAAATAAAAGCTTGATAAAAAATAATAAGAAGAAAAGAAATTATGTTTTTTTTAAGATTTAATATGCGAATGCAATTATATTTTTTCATTATCATTATTGTGATGTAGTGGTGGGCGATAGAGGATTTGAACCTCTGACTTTTACCGTGTGAAGGTAACACTCTACCACTGAGTTAATCGCCCAGCATAATATTATATTTTATAAATACATCAAAAGTCAAAGTAAATAGTAAGTTTTTTCCAAATCCTAAAAGCCAATGGCAAAAAAATTATAAACTACAAAGATCACATCTATGAGAACAATTGTCAATTGCTAAAGATAAATTCACCACAGAGACACAGAGAAGAGTTTATAGAGTTTGTAGAGTTTATAGAGTTGAGAGTTCCTCAATTTCTTGCACTTATATTATAAGAATGAAGCTAACCTTTAATCTTTAATTCCTAATTCCTAATCCCTAATTGCTAATCTAATGTGCCTCTGTGGTGAAATATAAAAAGAAATGGAGTTTACCTCCTCCCAATTTACTTTTATTAGATCATTATAATGATATTGATCTTCTGGCATAAAGC
>CAYREJ010000120.1:0-7738 GCA_964423235.1 uncultured Acidobacteriota bacterium
TGTTATTGACTTCTTATATTTTTCCGCAAGCTTATCGAGGAAAAGGAAAAGTTAAAGGGATTGTAAAGGATGAATCAGGAGCAGTAATTCCGGATGTTTCAGTGAAATTATATCATGTAAAATCAGCCTCCGGTTTTAATACAAAAACTGACGAAAAAGGGGAATGGTATGCAACCTGGATTAGGAGCGGTTTATGGTACATTGATTTTGAAAAGGAAGGATATTTTCCAAAAAAAATTAGCGTCGAAATTAATGAAGTTAAGAGTAATCCGGACATTGAAATTATAATGAAAAAATTTAAAGGCAAGGTAATTCCTAAAGAAGTTTTAGACAAGCTTGACAAAGGGAACAAATTATATGATGAGAAAAAATATAACGAAGCTATTGAAGAATTTAAAAAGATTCTTGAATTACATCCTGATGTATATTTAATAAATATAAACATCGCTAATTGCTATTATGATTTAGGAGAATACCAGAAAGCTATTGAATATTATCAAAAAGTTTTAGATAAAGAACCGGAAAATAGCACTGCATTATTAGGCATAGGGAATTCATATACTCAGCTAAAATCTGAAAAAGCTCTGGAATACTTTTCAAAAATGGATTTAGATACAATACAAGATCCTTTAGTATTATACAATATAGGAACGATGCACCAGAATTCCGGCGATTATAAAAATGCATTAAAATTCTATGAGCAAAGTGTGAAAATTAAAGCTGATTTTGCAGATGCCCTTTATCAAATAGGAATAGTTTATCTTGCATTGGGAGATAATGAAAAATCAATAGCTGCTTTTGAAAATTACTTACAATATGATTCTACTTCTGATAAAGCCAAACAAGCTAAAGAATTCATTAATTATCTAAAAAATCCACCTAAATAATAAACTTCAAATGACTAACAATGCTATCCGATTATCATTCTTGATTATATGTTTAATTTTTTCTGAAGCAGCTAAAGAACAAAAACCTTTTAATTTATTACTTATTTCCATTGATACTTTGCGAGCCGATTATGTAAGCTGTTTCAATGCTTCAAACATTAAAACCCCGAATATAGATTTCTTTTGCCAAGCAGGTATAAAATTTACTAATGCTTTCTCTCATAATACAGTAACACTGCCATCCCATACAAACATCCTTACGGGCGCTACCCCTTTATTTCACAATATTCACGATAATATTGGCTTCCATTTTGACCAGCATAATTTAACTCTGGCTGAACATTTGAAAAAAAATGGATACAAAACAGCCGCTTTTATCGGAGCTTTCCCCTTAGATAATCGTTTTGGTCTGTCAAAAGGTTTTGACTTATACGACGATTATTATGGCGAAAAATCATCCGCCGGTATCTTCTTTTTCACCGAACGATCCGCTGAAGAAGTTATAAACAGAAGCATTAATTGGCTTTCTCACAACCAAAAAAATTTATTCTTCCTTTTTATTCATTTATTTGATCCGCACCAGCCTTACATCCCCCCTACTCCATTCAAAGAAAAATACAAAAATAATTTATATGCAGGCGAAGTTGCTTATGTGGATTATTCGCTTGCTAAATTAATTGATTATCTAAAAGCGAATAAGCTTTTAGAGAATACATTGATAATATTAACTTCTGATCATGGGGAAAGTCTTGGAGAACATGGAGAAAATACTCACGGATATTTTGCCTACAACAGCACTTTACATATCCCGCTTATTTTTTATAATCCGATCCTTTTTCCTAAATCAAAAATAATTACCCAACCCGTCTCTCATATAGATATTTTCCCAACTATATGTGATTTACTTAATTTAAAGAAACCAATCCATCTTCAAGGAACTTCTCTTATTGATGCAATTTATTCTGATAAGAAAAACAATGAATTCATCTACTTTGAATCTCTTTCTCCTTATTATAATCGGGGATGGGCTCCTTTACAGGGATTCATCCATAATAATATGAAATTCATCAATTCGCCTATTCCTGAACTATATGATCTCGGCAATGATTTTAAAGAAACTAAAAATTTAATCAATGAAAAAGCTTACTTTGAATACAAAAAGCAATTGGATAGCATTATAAAAAAACTTTCTGCATCTCAAATCAAAGTTTCAAGAAGAATTGAAAATAAAGAGACGCTTGAGATATTGAAGAGTCTCGGTTATTTAGGTAGCACTAATATTGAACATAAATCAGTATTCACTAAATATGATGACTTAAAAACTCTGCTCCCTTATCATATGGGAATGATGAAAGCCTTATCCCTCTTTTCAGAAGGAAAACTACAAGAATCTATAAATTTATTGGAAAAAATCATTAAAGAAAGGAAGGATTTCACCACCGCTTATGCTTACTTAGCAAATATCTATCATGAAATTGGTGAATTAAATTTAGCTATCAATACATTGAAGGAAGGTATAAAAACATCACCAAGAAATTTTGATTTAAATGCAAAATTAGGTATTTATTTAGTAGAAGCAGATAATTCCATTGAAGCATTAAAATATATAAAGAGAGCTTTAAAAATATTTGATAAAGATGCTGAATCATGGAATTATCTCGGAATAGCTTACTGGAAATTAGGAAAATATAACGAAGCCGAAAAGGCTTATGAGAAATCTTTAGAGATAGATAAGGATTATCCAAGCGCTCTGAATAATTTAGGCACTTTATATCTTTCTGAAAATCAATTTGCTTTAGCTGAAAAATTTTTTTTGCGAGCATTAAAATATGATCCTACTCTTTCAGCAGCATACAATGGCTTAGGAATAGTTTATAAGTCATTAAAAAAGGATAAAGAAGCTATTGAAAACTGGAGAAAGGCAGTAGAATTAGATAAATACAATTTATTAGCTATCTATAACTTAGGTCTTGCTTTAGCTCAAACGAATGAAAAGGAAGAAGCCTTAAAATATTTAAAGAGATACTTAGAAATAGCGCCGCAGGATGAACCTGACAGAAAGAAAGTAATGTGGATAATAGAAGCGATAGAAAATCAGCGATAGGTGCTATAATACTTCTTTATGAATTTTGAATTATTGATAGCCACAAGATACCTAAAATCTAAAAAAAAATATGCACTCATATCATTAGTATCTATTATTTCTATTATTGGAATAGCAGTGGGGGTTTCCGCACTTATTATCTCTTTGGGATTAATGACCGGCTTCCAAGAGGATATCCAGCATAAAATATTAGGTGCTACCGCTCACATATTAATTTACCCGGCAGAAAGCAATTTGCTGTATGATTGGGAAGAGATAATAAAAAAAATTGAAAAGAATAAAGGGATAATTTCGACTATGCCAGTAATATATGAAAAAGGATTAATTTCCGGATTTGCAAGCACTGAAGGAGTTGTAATTAAAGGAATAGATGTATCAAGTGAATTAAAAAATAAGAGCAATAACTTAGAAAATTCTATGATAATAGGAAATCTTAAAGACCTTCTGAAAGAAACCGGAAGACCAAAAATAATATTAGGTGAATCCTTAGCAGCAAGCATAGGAGCTTTCAAAGGAGATATTGTTAGCTTTATCACCATAAAAGGAACTTTATCACCCTTCGGCATCTTACCGAAAATGAGAAAATTGGAAGTAGCTGGAATTTTTCGGTATGGAATGTATGAATATGATTCAAGCTGGGCGTATGTATCACTTAAAACTGCTCAGCATCTATTCAATCTTGATGATGGAATTAATTTAATAGAAGTCCGTATCAAAGATATTTATAAAGTTAATGAGATGTCATCACAAATCAAAAGTCTTTTAGGGCATAATATAATTACAGATACCTGGATTAACCAAAATAAATCGCTATTCTCAGCTATGAAATTAGAAAAGATTATGCTATTTATCACTTTAGCTCTGATAATTATAGTTGCTGCCTTCAATATAATTAGTAATTTAATATTGATGATAATGGAAAAAAATAAAGATATAGCTATATTAATTAGCATGGGAGCAACTAAAAATAGAATAACCAAAATATTTGTTTTCCAGGGATTAATAATTGGAATTATCGGAACTACCATTGGCTCAATAATAGGCTTATCAATTTGTTATTTTTTTGATAAATACAAAATAATTCACTTGCCAGCTGATGTCTACTTCATTTCATATTTACCTTTCAAGATACATCTCCTTGACTTTTTATTAGTTATCGTCGTTGCTCTTACAATTACTTTTTTATCTACAATTTATCCATCAAAGAAGGCAGCTGAATTTTCGCCTGCTGAAACATTAAGATATGGCTAAATTGAATGAATAAATTATTATCAATAAAAAATTTACATAAATATTATCAATCAGGAGAAATTATATTAAAAGTGTTAGAAGGATTAGATTTAGAAGTTCAACAGAAAGAAATGATTGCTATTGTAGGAGCAAGTGGTGTTGGAAAAACCACTCTTCTAAATCTTATTGGGGCTTTAGATACGCCTAATGGAGGGGAAATATTATTTGAAGGAAAAAATATATTTGAAATGCCTGAACAAGAATTAGCAAATTATAGAAATAAAGAGATAGGATTCATTTTTCAATTTCATTATTTGTTGGCAGATTTTACAGCAATAGAAAATACTATAATTCCTGCTTTATTAAAAGGAGAAAATAAAAATGAAGCATTTGATAAAGGAATGCAATTATTAAAAGAATTAAATTTAGACGGGAAATGTTTTTATAGAGTTGGAGAATTATCCGGAGGTGAGCAGCAAAGAATAGCTGTGGCGCGAGCACTTATTAATTCACCCAAATTAATTCTTGCTGATGAGCCAACTGGTAATTTAGATGAGAGAACTGCCAATGATATGCGTAATCTCCTTCTTAAAATAAATGAAACCCATAATGTATCCTTCATCATCGCTACGCATAACCAAAAATTAGCAAAAATATGCACCAATATTTTTTTATTACACTTAGGTAAGTTGAATAAAATTGATAAAGATTATTTTCAATAAAAAAAAGAAATATTTTTTATTATTTTTATGCATAAGCTTAATTTTTTTATCTTTTCGGCATCCTATAAAAAGCAATTCCGCTTATAGCCTACCATTAAAGAGACTTTATGGTATTACATCTTCTTTTGGGGAATTTCGCGAAAATCATTTTCATTCCGGGATAGACTTTAGCACAAGAGGAAAAGTTGGCGAACCTGTCTTTTCAATTGCCGACGGCAAAATATTTAGAATAAAATATCAAAAAAGAGGTTATGGAAAAACTCTATATATTCTGCATAAACATAATTTAATATCTGTATATGCTCATTTAGATGCCTTTGAAAATGAAGTGCTTAAATTAGAAGATTTATTAAAAGAAAAACAAAAAACAGATAACAAAAGATATGTAGATATATATTTGGATAATCCCATCGCTGTAGGAAAAAATCAACTTATTGCTTATTCCGGAGAAACGGGAGAAGGACTTCCCCATTTACATTTTGAATTAAGAAAAGGAGAAGAAACTCCCATTAATCCTCTAAGCAAATATTATAAAGAGAAAGATAATCTTCCACCCAGAATTCAAGGTCTTATCTTTTGTCCTAATTCTGCTGCCTCTTTCATAAATTATAAAAAAGATTGCTATATTGTTAAACTCAGCAAAAAAGGAAAATATTATTATTCCGACAATGTTCCTGTAATAGAAGGAAAATTTAAATTATATGTTAGCATTTATGATAAAAGTAATTTAATATATTGGAGAAGTCCAAAATATCTGTATTTTTATATTGATAATAAATTAGCTTTCAAGATTGTTCAAAATTATTTTTCTTTTGATGACAACAATTATTTTGGTTATTTATATGATCAAGGGGTGCATGGAGCTGAAGAATTCAATTACCCTATTGAATTATGCAATCAAGAAGCTAAGAATTTACCGCAAGTTCCTTTTTTTCATAAGAAATTATGTGAGTTAAATTTAATACCTGGGAATCATACATTAAAAATAATAGCTATGGATGCTAATTATAACAAAAGCACAGCTTTAATAAATATTGTGATCAATAAGCAGAGCGATTTATTAGTTTCACACTATGAGAAGGAGAAAAAAATTTGCTTGAACCTTGACCGTGGTCATAGAATCCAACTTTCCAGTATAAAAATTGAATATTGGGATTTTTCAACAGGTGCATTCAAAGAATTTCAACCGATTTTTGAAAAAAGAAAATGCGGATTAGAATTCAATCTAAATTCATTGTCTGGAGATAAATATTACCTTCGTATATCTTACTTTGATAAAAACATTTGGACCCCCTGGCATATTGTTTTTAATGAAGAAATAAAAAAATATTCTACTTATCCTTTATTGCTCCACTGGAAAAAAATATATGGATCCAATTATTTTCAAATTCAATCTGAATTTTTATTTAATGTCCCAGTTATTTTAGAAGGAAATTGCAAGATCAATGATAGTGTGCAGCAATTAAGTTTTTATCTCAACAATCAAAATATAATTTATGGAAATGTAAAATTATCTCCAGGACAAGCAAAAATTAATTGTGAAATTAACAGCATACTAACTAATGAGAGCTGGAATTTATCTGAAGATATTAATTATGTTGATGCTAATGCAGAAAATCATTTATCTTGGGAAATGATTAATTTAAATTTATTGCCAAAAAGCATCCCTGAAGATGGTTATGTATGGGTTGAACAAATTACACCTCGCTTAGCTTTATCTTTACCAATCATAGGCAACATTATTCAATTTCATCCACGCGGCTTGTATTTTAAAAAAAAAGGTTTATTAAAAATAAAGATACCGGAAAATTTTACTGAACCTCAAAAATTAGCGATTTACCGCTGGGATAGGAAAAAAAATCAATGGAAGGTTTTGCTCTCATACTATAATGATAAAGAAGGAAACATAGAGAGCTTTATTAATTATTTAGATAGATATGCACTCATATATGACAATTTCATTCCGATTATAATGCCTCAATATCCATATCCTAATCAAACAATACGAATGAATACAAAAAGGATTATTGTCAGGATTTACGAAGAAGGAATGGGAATAGATGAAGATACAGTATTTTTCTTCCTTGATAATCAAAGGATTCAAGCTGAATATGACCCGGATAAAAATATAGCTTATATTGATTTGATGAAAACTCTAGCCCCAGGTATCCATACTTTAAAAATTACCTGCAAAGATTACGCTGGAAATGAAGCTTCACCTCTTGAATTTACTTTTATAAGCCAATAGCAATATTCGTTCTTTTCCATATCCTTTGAACAATTTCATAAAGTTTTTAAATGTTGTTGGGAATTGTTTCCTTTCATCTATTATATTGAAGCCTGCTGATAAATTCTCCGGAAGATTATTAAAACTATTCTCATCTATGATTAAATACAATTCTCCTCTCTTTTTAGCTTCCTCTATTTCCTTCGCATTTTTAAAAATATAAACTTTCTCCTCTGCATAATAACAGATACTTGGGATCCCTATCTTATAATATCCAATGTGACTGTTTTCATTTTTTAATTTTTTGTATTCTTCAGCAAAATATTTCACATACTTGTATTCTCTATCAAATAAAGGTAAATAAACAATGATCAAAATACAATAAACAACCCAAGTAAATATTGCATATGTAACAATTACCTTTTTTAAATTAAATTCTTTCATACCTATAACAGAAAAAATTGAAAATAATAAGAAAAGGATTACAAATATATTTAAATTCATGCGCTCTGGAAAAATAGCTTTATTAAATAAATAAACAGTTATGCTAATAGAAAGATAAAGGAAA
>CAYREJ010000121.1:0-7697 GCA_964423235.1 uncultured Acidobacteriota bacterium
ATGGTAATAAATTGTGGAACTCTCAACTCTATAAACTCTACAAACTCTATAAACTATTTATACTATTTATCTATTGACTTTTAGATTTGTTTTTTTTATATTATATATGATATAAGATGAAGGAGCAGGTTAAACATTTAAAAATGCGCATCTTATAATAATTGCATCATCCCTCCACCCTCCTCTACCCACATATAGCGGGGGCAATTTTAATTGCCCCCGCATTTTTTCTATCTCAGCATTAGTAGCTGATCACTTTTTAGCAA
Organism: uncultured Acidobacteriota bacterium; assembly: GCA_964423235.1. GTDB lineage: Bacteria > Acidobacteriota > HRBIN11 > MFGW01 > MFGW01 > CAYREJ01. The sequence continues at coordinate 267 of CAYREJ010000121.1, forward strand.
GAAAAGTATCATTTGGCTTTTTCCTGAGGATTGTTTAGCCTTTCAGCATTTTTTATTATTTTATTGCGAGTTGGCGAGTTTGCCGAGTTGAATAACTAACTCGTCAACTTGTTAACTCGCTAATATCTTAATAAATCAATTATGCTAAATAAAATTAGAAACAATAAAAAGCACAAAATAAGCTCAAAATAGTAATTTTGGAAAAAACTGACGAGGCTGTGTCATAACCTCTTTTTTGGCATCTTCAAATGCTATATTATGTATAATTACAATTTATTAGCATCTATATATTGTTAGAAAAGGTATTAGTTTTTGGATTATGACACAGCCTCTGATCAGTTACTAATAATAAAGATTAATCGTAAGATACCTAAATAGAGTTTATATAGTTTAACCAGCATTTTCCCTAAATCCAAAATGCTTAATGGTAATAGGTGGTGGAACTCTCAACTCTATAAACTCTACAAACTCTACAAACTCTATAAACTCATTTATTGAATTAATGAAGTATTTTTAATATAATGGCTGGAATGAAAAAGCTGTATGTTAGCCTCTTCCTGATCGCCTTATCCACTTTGTTATTGGAAACTACTCTCACAAGAATTTATTCTGTGCTCTTTTTCTACAATTATGCTTTCATGATTGTAAGCTCGGCGCTATTTGGATATGGAATGAGTGCAGTTTGGCTATTAATATTTAGAAAAAAAATCTTAGAAGATTTAATTTTTAAATTCTCTCCTATATTATTTGCCCTATCAATTCTTCTTTTATTATTAGGTCTATGTTATATCCCTATTTCATTTTCAATGTATAAACTTTTGTATAGATTGATTCTATTAACAATTCACTACTTGCTTTTAATTTTACCATTCTTTTTCTCCGGTCTTTTTATTGTTCAAATGTTTACCAGATACAGCTCGAAAATTTCTCAACTTTATTTCTTTGACTTAATTGGAGCTTCCTTGGGCTCACTATTTCTTCTTTTTTTAATAGAAATAGTTGGAGCTTCCGGATTACTTTTTTTATCTATGATATTGTCTTTAATAGCATCCTTTTTAATAATGGAAAGGAAAAAAGTGAAAGCATTTATATTTTTTATAATACTATTAATGCTTCCTCTTTTGTTTTTTTCTGAAAAGTTGTTCAAATTCATACCTCATCAATTAAAGACTGGATACATACATTATTTAAAGAGTAAAAGCATCATATATACAAAATGGTCGTCGGTAACAAAAATTGATATAGCCAAATCCAATCCTTTATGGATCTTATGGATAGATGGAGGAACTAATATCTCTTTTATGCCTATCCCTTATTCTAATAATATCCAAGGCTTAGCTTATAAAGATATTACTTCAATCCCTTATAAAATTTTGAATAATCCTAAGGCTTTAATAATTGGACCGGGGGGTGGATGGGAAGTTGCTGTCGCTAAAAATTTGAATGCAAAAAGAATCGTTGCTGTTGAAATGGATAAAGCCATTGTTGAAATTGTTAAAAATAAATTTAATAAAGAGATGAATTATTTATTTGATAATAATAAAATCGATTTAGTATCTAATGAAGGAAGAAGTTTCCTTCATGCAAGTAAAGAGAAATATGATATCATTCAACAAATAAATAATCAGACATCTATATCAATTGCTTCAGGAGCATTGAATTTATCAGAAACTTTCCTCTTAACTAAAGAAGCTCTATCACTTTACTGGGAGCATTTAACTGATAATGGTATTCTTTCTATTTGGAAATGGGGAATTGAAAGAATGTTCTCTACTTCCATAATTTTTTTAAAAGAGCAAGGTTATTCTAATCCGGAATCTCATATATTTGTCATAAAACATCCAAGCTATTATCAAAGATTATTTTTGCTTAAAAAAAAGCCTTTTTCAGAAAAAGAGATCAAAGAAATAGTAGCTATGTGCAAAAAGAATAATTGGGAAATACTTTTTAATCCTAAAGAAAATTTGAAGCGTTCCTTATTTACATTAATGCTATCAAAGGAGGCTATAAAAAATATAAGCAGCGCCACAGGAATCAATTTAATGCCTGCAACTGACAATAAGCCTTTTTTCAATCATTTTATGCCTATCTGGAAAATTAAAGTTGAAAAGAAACCATATTTAGCTTCAGATTTTATTAATATGATTGAGAATGTTTCAAAAACTGAAAGATTTACTCTCGGAATTATTTTGCTTCAGGGCTTTATATTTTCTGCATTTTTGTTAATCTTCCCTTTAATTAAGTTTTCAAAAGAAGGCATTTATTCAAAATTGAGCTTGCTTAATATAATTTATTTTAGTTGTCTGGGGATTGGCTTTATTATTATTGAGATTATTTTGATGCAAAAATTCGTTTTATACTTGGGACATCCTTCTTATTCAATAAGCATTATATTGTTTAGCTTATTAATATCTGCTGGCAGCGGCAGCTACTTTTCTGAAAAAATCAAAATTAAAATAGGAGAAAATAAATTCTCTAATTATTTATTTATCTCATTATTAGCTATCATTTTAATATTTATAATTTTAATTGATCCCCTCATAAAAACAACAATAGGAAATAATTTAATAATAAAGGGAATAATCAGCTTCCTTTCAATTTCAATTTTAGGTGTCTTATTGGGTATGCCATTTCCTACTGGCTTGTCTTATATTAGCAAGATTTCTAATAAAATAGTTCCTTGGTCATGGGGAATAAATTCATACATGACAGTTATTGGCTCTACTTTGTCAGTTTTTTTAGCTATATCCTTCGGATTCAAATTTACTTTCGCTTTTGCTTTCATTATTTACTTGTTGGCTTATTTTTCATTAAAGATAATGAATCGGCGAATGGGTGAATGGATGGAAGAGTAAGTTCATACAAATAATTATATTGAAAAAGATTTGATAAAATTTTACAATGTTATTAGAGAAAAGATTATGAATTTTACTAAGATAAAAATAATTTTATTAATTATTCCTTTTATTCTTATTAATTGCTCAAGTCAAAAGAGTTCGGTAAAAAAATCATCAAAAATAAAAGGACCTGAAATAAAATTATTTGCTCATCCTAGGCAGGGTTTTACACCAATCACAATATTTTTTGAGGCTCAATTAATGAACTATGAAGGTAATGCGGATGCTTATAGATGCTTGATAGAGAAATGGGATTTTGGAGATGGGAGCAGATCAGAATATCAACCTAATTGCGATGAAGCTGCTGAAATTAAAACAAAATATATGACAAGCCACTTTTATACAATGGCGGGGAATTTTAGGGTCCAATTTACATTAGGTGATAAAGGAAATGTTTTGCTGAGTAATCCTGTATGGGTAAATATTATTTCCTCCGGCATAGATAGAAGCAGGAATTATGAATAAATTACCTGTCATAGCTATAATAGGAAGACCAAATGTTGGCAAGTCTACTTTGTTTAATAGAATAATAAAAAGGAAATATGCTATCGTTACATCTCAAGCGGGAACTACCCGAGATAGAATTTATGCGCAAGCAGATTGGAATGGGAAAAGTTTTATTATTGTTGATACCGGCGGTTGGATGCATAAAAGTGCACGATCTCTTCAGGAAATTATGAATAGGCAAATAGAAAATGCTTTAAATGAAGCTCATATTATTTTTTTTGTTTGTGATGGTAAAGAAGGCTGCACTTCCACCGATTTTGAATTAGCTTCTTTTATCAGGAAGTTTAATAAGCCTATTTTCTTAGTGATAAATAAAAAAGATTCTCCTCAAAAAGCTTATTTGATCGACCCGGAATTTTATAAATTAGGTTTTTCTAAAATTTTTCCTATTTCTGCTGAACATGGTTTAGGTATAGATGATATGTTGGATGAAGCTTTAAAATTTTTGCCGAAAGAAGAATTGCCCAGCCAGGTTGATGCAGTTAAAATTGCAATTGTCGGTAAACCTAATGTAGGAAAATCATCAATCATTAATTCTATTTTGGGGACTGATAGATTAATTATTAGCGAACAACCGGGAACAACTCGTGATGCTATTGATATTCAATTCCAATATGAAAATAAATACTATTGCTTTGTTGATACTGCCGGGATTAAAAAAAAGACTAAAGCGCAGAATTTACCAGAATTAATCAGCATTATCAAAGCAAAGAATTCAATTGAAAGAGCAGATATAATTTTGCTGATTCTTGATTGCACAACCGGCATCCGCCACTTAGATGCTACTATAGCTGGATACGCATATAAAAAATTGAAACCAATCGGGATAATTTTTAATAAGATAGACTTGCTACCTAAAAAAAAATTTATCTCTTCTCTAAAAGAAGAAATTAACTACCGATTAAATTTTTTAACATTTGCTCCTCAAGCTTTTGTTTCAGCTAAAACAGGCGAAAATATAAAGTCTTTATTTAAAATGATAGATGATCTGTATTTTGCTTATTCTTTTAGAATTTCCACTCACGAATTAAATAAAATTTTTGAAAAAAATTTAAAAGATTATACAATAGGGCAATATAAAAATAAGCCAATTAAAATAAGATACTTTACTCAAATTTCTATTAAACCACCAAGATTTGTCGGATTTGTTAATAGGAAAATTAAAGTGCGAAAAGAGGTTATAAAGCATGTTGAAAATATTATTAGAAAATACTATGATTTTATGAAAGTTCCTTTGAGCATTAATATAAGATATAATAAATAAAGAGGCTGTTATGGTTCTATTCAATTATTCTTCAAAAGAGTTAACTGCAAAAATAGTTTATTATGGTCCGGGCTTAGGCGGAAAAACTACTTGTTTAGAATATATTTATAAGAGCTTACCTTCTAAAATTAAAGGTAAAATGCTATCTCTATCGACGCAAACCGATAGAACTTTATTTTTTGACTTTCTTCCTATGGAATTAGGAAAAATATTCGGTTGGCGAATAAGAATTCAATTATATACTGTTCCGGGACAAGTTTTTTATGATGCTACCCGAAGAGTAGTTTTAAAAGGAGCTGATGGAGTAGTTTTTGTTGTTGATTCGCAAAAAGATTTATTAGATGCAAATATTGAAAGCTGGCAAAATCTACAAGATAACCTTAAAGCCAATAATATTGATTTTGATACAATTCCTCTTATTATTCAGTATAATAAAAGAGATTTAAAAAATATTTCATCCATAGAAGAACTAAATAAAAAAATTAATACCAGAGGAGTTCAATATTTTGAAACAATAGCTACGCAGGGAAAGGGTGTTATGGAATCATTAAAAGTGATAACGAAGCTGGTTTTGCAAAATTTGCAAAAACAATATACGAAGGTTCTTCAGGAAGAGAAAGAAGAAGCTAAAGAGGAGAAAGAAGTTCCCGTAAAAACTGAAGAAAGTATTCCAGCTACTGTTTCTAAAAAAAGCAAAGAAAAAGTTTTTGAGGAATTAAGTAATGTAGAAGAAAAGATGTATGATAAGAGTGTGCTTTCTAAATTTGAAGCAGTTTCTAATACTAAGGAAGAGATAGCAGAGCCATATGAAGAATTAGCAAATGAAGATATTGCAGAACTTCCCGTGAAAGATGAAGAATTAGCTTTAGATGATGAAGATTGGCAGAATATTGAAATAGGGAAAGTTGAGAACAAAATAGATGAGTATGCTGGAAGGAAAATAGAACCGGAACCGCCAATAGAAGAATTAGATGATTTAACTATAATACCAGACGAAGAAGAAAACATCCCTTCAATTGAAGATACTCAAAAAAGCAAAGAGAAATTAAGCGATACTTGGAAATCATCGGTTGCAAAGGAGCAAGCTCCTAAAAAGAAAGAAATTGAAGCCCCGCCCTTAATTAAGCAAGAAAAACCTATTATTGAAACTACTAAAGAAATATCTAAAGAAATTGAATTGTCTCCAAAGGATAATATTCAGCATGCAGTCTTGCCCGTAGAAGTAAAATTAGATACGAATCAAGGTTTGATTAATTTATCTATAAAAATAATATTGAGTATTAAATTGAAGCAGGATTAAATCCATCGGTTTTCATTAGGTCCTATTTCTTTTTTCCAAATCGGCGTATTCTTTTTTAATTCTTCAATAGCGAATTGACAAGCTTCAAATGCATCTTTTCTATGTTCTGCTGATACAGCTATCAGAACTGAAATTTCTCCTTTTTTTACTTCCCCTATTCTATGTATCATAATTATCTTATTTATTCTCCATTTTTCAAAACATTGCTTGCCAATTTCACGAAGGGATTTCTCTGCTAATATTTGATGAGCATCATAAAATAATTTTTCTACTGTGAATTCATCAGTCTTTTCTCTTACTACCCCAATGAAGGTCGCAATTGCTCCTATTTTTTCATCTATAAGCTTTTGAATTATTTCATGAACATCAATAGGCTTATAAGTTATGCTATAATATCCATTATTTTTCATCATCAAACCTTTTGTAGCTATATATTCTTCTTTAACCACCACTGACGGGAGGTAAAACAGCTACTCTGTCTCCCTCTTTTAAAATATAACTTTCATCTATCAACTCATCATTTACAGCGCATATTACATACTTTCTGAATTTTTGAAATTTTGGGAACTCTTTTTCTAATTTATCTAACAGGCTTTGATAATTACTATTTTCATCAATTTCTATAGATAACTCTTTTTCATTATTTAATTCTCTCAATTGTCCATAGAATTCAATAAATACATTAATCATAGATATTATTGCTGGGGAAGAATTAAAATTGAATTGGTAACGCTTGCGGGTTGATTCTGGGAATTTATTATTGTTAATTTAACATTATAGGTGCCAGGGGATAAATAAATATAATTTGCGTAAGGACTAGTGGTAGCGCTATCATCAGTTCCGTCTCCATCAAAGTCCCATTTATAAGTTAATATTTCGCAATTAACATTATCTTTTGATTTGCTTGCATCAAAAGTAAGATTGTCACCAACTTCAAGGATTCCATCACCATCGCTCTTATCATCAACAACTCCAAATGCAGGTATCGGATTACATTGCTGGGTAGCAACATATATGGAAGCAGAGGCGGTTCCATATAATCCGGTGTTATCATAAACTTTCAAAAGGACTACGAAGGTTTGTCCTCCTATGCTGTATTTATGAGATGTTCTTACACCGCTGCCTGTTTTTCCATCCCCGAAATTCCATTCATAGCGAACAATTATTCCATCATTATCATAAGAAGCCCCTGCATCAAAATTAACTTTTTGACCTGCATAAGGATTTGTCGGGGAATATACAAAAGAAGCAACAGGCTCTTGACAAACATCGCATAAGCCAACTTGAACATCAACAGTTTGAGATAAAGAACCTGAAGTAGCTGTTATTGTTGCATTGAGATCTGTTGTTAGCTTATCCTTTGCAATTCCTTGCTTATCCGTATATTTTGCCTTTCCCCCTGACTGCAAGGTCCCAACTGTAGTTGAAAATATAACAGGAACATTAGGCATCGGGGCTCCCGT
>CAYREJ010000122.1:0-7647 GCA_964423235.1 uncultured Acidobacteriota bacterium
CTAATAAATTTGAGGAACTCTACAAACTCTCAACTCTATAAACTCTATAAACTCTATTTTAAGGCATTGACAATATTAATGAGATCTGATATAAATAAAGGATGAAAAAGGTTTTAATTCTGATATTTGCTTTCGTTATTTTAAATAATTTTGCTGTGTCCTCTGCAAAGGAAGTTCCTTTTACCCAAGATGATAGAAATAGGCTTATAAGACTTGAGGAAGGACAAAGATCCTTGGAAAAGCAAATAATAAAAATTGAAGAAAGACAGAAATTCTTAGAAAAGAGGCTTGAAGAAGGACTTGCGTCTGTAAATCAGAGGATTGATGATATGAATTTGAGGATTGATGATATGAATCAGAGGATTGATAACTCGCAAGATTTTATGCTTTGGGGCTTCGGGATACTCTTTGGAGGGATGGGGATACTTATTGGTTTTGTGATATGGGACAGACGCACAGCCCTTGCTCCAGCAATTAAGAAAAATAAAGAGCTTGAGGAAAGAGAAGAAAAAATAGAAAGGGCATTAAAAGAGCTTGCAGAAAAAGACCCAAAGATTGCTGAAGCTTTAAAACATGTAGGGCTTTTGTAAAGAGAATGGATATTGAACATTGGGAATTGGGAATTAGGAGTTGGGAGGTGAGAAGACACAATTCCCAATTCCTAATTCCCAATTCCGAAGCGGCTATAATTCTGCTTCAGTCCGTGGCTAAAAATTAGCAGCCACAGATTAATATTGATGAACACAGATAAACACAGATGAACACAGAAGTAAAAAATTCTGTGTGATTCTGTGTAATTCTGTGGCTAAAAAAATCTGTAGCTAATAAATTTGAGGAACTCTACAAACTCTCAACTCTATAAACTCTATAAACTCTTACTTGACATTAGCTTTATTTTTAGATAAAGTATAATTGTGATGAAAAAAGCTTTATTGATTTCATTGATTTTAATATTTATATTGTTGATTAACAAGAGCTATTCACTTATTAATTTTGCTACTCAAGTAAAATCTTCTGAATCAGACATTCAATTGTATTGTGGCTATTGGATGATCCATCCTATTCTTTCTAATTGGAATAATTATAATTGGTTAGAGAAAAAAAATTATCAATCTTTTTTTCAAAATATTTTAGCTTCTTATAAATTTATTGCCATCCCAAAACAAAATATTTTAATTTATTTAGATCCTAATTTTTTAGAATATTCTGAAGATCTTGATTTTATATCACAACAATTAATAAAAATAATTGATAATCTCTCTAAATTAGGTTGGAAATTAAATAATGATCATATAAGAAGTCCTTATCAATTAATTATTTACATTATACCTATGAATTTATCAGCTAATATAATTCCCATTGATCCAAGATTATTTAATGATCAATATGAAGGAGTGCCGATAATTATAATTAATTCCAAATCATTAAATAAAATTAAAAACAATCCTTGCATATTAACTCATGCTATTGCTCATCTAATTATCCAATCAACAAAAGAGATTAATTCCATTTGGTTTTTAGAAGCTTTATCTTCTTGGATGGAGACCCTTATCAATGATAATTGTGAAAATATAGAAGCATTCTTTAAATATAGAATTAAGCATCCGGAGTTATCCCTTGATTACGCTGACCCCATCATCGGCATTGCTGATTCTCACTTTATAAATTTGATCAATAGCAAAAACAATTCTCTCATAAATAATCTCTTTAATCAGAAATTTTCCTTTTCTAATCCATTATCCGAAATCAATAGGATTCTAAAAGCTTCTTCAGAATCCAGCCTTAAAGACCTCTATGAAGAATATGCTTTAGCAAATTTCTATCAAGCATATTCAGCTAATATTATAGATGAAAGTCCCATTTCTCATTTTCCTTATTCAAATTTTATATCTCTACAACCTTACTCTTCTCAATACTTTATCTTTAATAATTTAAATGATAATGCTGTAAAAATCTCTTACGAAAATGATAATTCATTAATATGGATATTTATCCCTTCAAAACAATTTGGACCTAACTTTAGACCCCTCAATGAAAAAAATAAAGAATATATAATTCCTATATCTTCGGATGAAAATTTTTACATAATCACTATCAACCCCACTGAAGAAAAATCTAATATTAAAATACAAATTGATCTTGTACTTGATTATCCTATAAAATTAGGAGAATTCAAAACTCAAATTAGCAAAGGTGAAATATCACTCATTTGGAATACTTTACAGGAGATTGATACTCTTGGATGGTTTATATACAAGAAAAGAGAACAGGATACAAATTTCATCCAATTAAATTCAGTGCCTATACCTGCAGCCGGTAATTCAAATACTTCCATTAGATATATTTATATTGATAAAAATGTAATATCTAACGAAACATATCAATACTTTTTAACTATTATTACTAAGAATCATTTCTTTAAAAAAGGGCCTATTATTACTGTAAAGCTTCCATAAAATCGGTTAATCCTTCAATGATTCGCTTTCCAAATACTCTATTACCGCCTTTCCTAATTCTTCCCATGTAGGCTTTCCAGGCTTAATAGCCGCTTTCATCCCATAATTTAGTAATTCCTTTTCAGTAGTTTCTCCTATTACTGCAAAATGGACCTTATTCATAAGAGCTTTTGGTTTAAATTCTTCCATAAAATTCCTCACTGCTGAAGGACTAAAAAAAGCTACTACCTTTAAATCAATATTATTCAATAAATATATCATCTTCTTTTTAGTTAGATTGCTAATTTTGGCTTTAACATTTCTATAAATTATCAATGGCTTAACTTCAATCCCTTTTTCGGCTAATCTCTTTTCTAATTCATCATCAGCTAAATCACCCTTCGGAAATAATATCTTATACCCTTCTTTCTTTTCCTTAATAATTAAATTAGCTAAATCATTAGCAGAATACTTTTCCGGTATTCGATTGCAATTGAAGCCATATTTTTCAATAAATATTTTAGTCTTTTCCCCGATAGCAAATATGTTTAAGCTTTTTAGTATATTCTCTTTAGATCTTTTTCTAATCCTTTTGATAAAATACCTCACTGCATTTGAACTTGTGAAAACTATTCCATCATAATAATTAAGATTATCAATTTCTTTATCGGCTTCTTTCCAAGATTTAGGACCGATGATCTTTATCATAGGTAAATTGATAACTTCCAATGAATTACTTCTGAAAAAATCTGTCAGCTGTTTAGAATCTTTTTTTTGGCGTGTAATTATTACTTTTGGTTTAGATTGAATGATTTTTCTTAATCCTTTACTAATTTTCACTTTAAAGTGAGCTGGATTTTTTATTTTTTTATATTTTTCAGGTAGCTTCATTAATTGCTGTTGAACATAATCTCTAATCGCTAAAAGCGATCCTTTTTGGTAAATTCTTTTCCCCTTCTCAATAGCTTTTCGGAGTAAAGGGAATCCTTTTGAAATATTTTCATTATATAAAGCTAAAATATCATATTGATAGAAGCCATTCTTTTCATATCTAAATATTTGTTTTTTGCCGGGAAGAGTAATTTTATCTTTACTTAATTTCATTAAAGGATGTTCATAGCCTTGACTGGATTCCTGCACTACTTTATAAATGCCACTGAGGGCAGGAGCATCTTTAGAAGTAACCATTTCGGTTCCTACACCGAAAATATCTACAGGGGTTTTCTTTTTTATTATCTCTTCAATAATATATTCATTAAGGTCTCCACTTAATATGATTTTAGTTTGAAGCATACCTGCCTCATCCAATAATTTTCTTACTGTTTTGGATAATTCAATTAAATTACCACTATCTATTCTAACTCCTTTAACATCTTTGCCAATCTGAATTGCTTTTTTTGCGCCCTTAATAACATCATAAGTATCAATAAGGAGTATAGTATTTTCCGGAAAAACAGAATGATAATTTTTAAAAGCTTGAAGCTCCGAAGTAGAAACCATAGTCCAGGAATGCGCAGTTGTTCCAAAAACCGGAATATTATATTTATAGCCAGCCAATACATTAGAAGTTCCTATGCAACCAGCGATAAAAGCTGCTTTAGCAGCTAATACTCCTGCTTCAATACCATGAGCCCTTCGGAAACCAAATTCAATAACACCTCTTCCTTTTGCAGAAAGAACAACCCGCGATGCTTTAGTAGCTATGTTCGTTTGAAAATTAACAATGCTTAACAAATATGTTTCTAACATCTGAGCTTCTAATAAAGAAGCTTCAACCTGTATAATAGGCTCATTTGCAAAAATAATAGTTCCATCTTTTACAGCCCACACATCTCCTTTGAAAGAAAAGTTTCTTAGAAAATCAAAAAAATCATCTCCAATTTTTCTAAATACTTCCAAATTTCTAAGATATTGAATTTCCTCTTCAGTAAATTTTAATGAAGTAATATAATCAAGGGCATCTTCCACTCCATAAGCGATCAAATAACCTCTATTAGGAGGCAAATGTCGAATTGAAAGTTCAAAAACTACGGGGAAATTCATTCCTAATTTAAAATAGCCAGCAGTCATTGTTAATTCATATAAATCGGTAGCTATGCCTATCATATTTCTAATCATAATATATCATCAATAAGAAAACTTTATTATGATTTATTAAGTTTACAAATTATGCTCAATAATCTGCCGGTAGGTCCCTCTCTCCGATAGGAAAAGAAATATTGAGGATTACAATAAGTGCATAATTTTATCCAGCTTACATTATTATTGGAAGCTTTGATTTCCCAAAGTTGCATCAAGAGAAGATGCAACAAATCCATTTTAATTCTATTCTCATCATATACGATACATTTTTCTATATAATTAAATTCTCTTTTGAATAGCTGAAGAACATCTTCCTTTATTTCATAACAGCACTGTTGAATAGCCGGACCAATCCCTATAATAATATTTTTTGCTTTAACCTTGTATTTATCTATTATTGCAAGAAACATTTTCTGACAAAGACGATTTAGCAAACCTTTCCAGCCCAAATGCATAGCTCCGATGATTCCATTTTTAGGTTCATAAAAAAGAAGAGGAAGACAATCAGCAGTTTGAATTCCTAAAATTATTCCAGGCAATTTTGTATAGATACCATCTCCTTTTATCTCTCCATCAAAATTTGCGTCCTCTATCTCTATAAAATTATCACTGTGAATTTGATTAAGTAATATCAATTTATTCTTTTCTAAATTCAAAGCTTCAAAAAACAATCTCCTATTTTTATTAACATTATCGGGGCTATCTTTTTCGCAATAGCCAAGATTCAAGCATTTAAATGGTAAATTACTATACCCTTCCCTTTTTGTACTAAAAGCATGCTTTATATTGGTAAAGCTTTCCAGTTGGGTAATTATAAAATAATTTACTAAAATTGAAGATTTATTTTCTGCTTCTATTATTTTGTAATTGCCATTCATCTTAAGATTATTCTTCTTCCTCTTCTTCCTCTTTCATTTTAGCACGGGCTTCTTGAATAATTTTTTGAGCAATATGTGCTGGAACTTCATCATAATGAGAGAATTCCATTTCATAATAACCTCTGCCGCCGGTAATTGAAGTTAAAGCAGGAGCATAATTAATTAATTCAGCAAGAGGAACTTGAGCTTTGATAATGGTGGTACTCCCAGCAGTATCCATTCCCAATACTCTTCCTCTTCTGCCATTTAGATCTCCTATAAGGTCTCCGGTGCATTCTTCCGGCGCTGAAATTTCTACATTCATAATTGGTTCTAACAATACTGATTTAGCCTGTTCCATTCCCTTTTTGAAAGCCATAGAAGCAGCTATTTTAAAAGCTAAATCGGAAGAATCAACTGAATGATATGAACCATCATATAATATTGCTTTAAAATCAACTGTCGGGAATCCAGCAAGCACCCCCTTCTGTCTTGCCTGTTGCAAGCCCTTCTCTATCGCAGGTATATAATTTTTAGGTATAGCACCTCCAAAAATTCTATCTTCAAATTCAAAATCTTTCCCTCTTGGAAGCGGTTCAAACCTTATCCAACAATCTCCATATTGTCCCCTACCGCCAGACTGCCTTTTATATTTACCTTGAACTTCTGCTACTCCCTTTATTGTTTCTTTATACGGAATCTTTGGAGCATGCAAAACTACATCAACACCAAATCTATTCTTTAATCTACCTACCACTATTTCAATATGCAATTGACCTGCTCCTGAAATCAAAAGCTCCTTTGTTTGTTTATCTCTTTCAAAATGAAGCATTGCATCTTCCTCAGCTATCCTCTGTAAGGCTGTGCTGATCTTCTCTTCGTCTGCTCTCGTTTTCGGCTCACAAGCTAAAGAAATAACAGGTTTCGGAAACTGTACCTGTGGATATACAATTTTAGGTTCCCCCTCGCAAATTGTATCATTCGTCTTTGTATCTTTTAATTTAATTACAGCCGCTATATCCCCTGCATGCAGCTCCGGGATAGTAACACTGCTCTTACCTTGCATTAAATAAATAGCCCCTATCTTCTCTAAAACTTGCCGATTGCTATTATAAATTTGAGAATCCGGACGCAATATACCGGAATAACTACGAAAGAATGTTATTTTCCCCATATAAGGATCAGAAATTGTCTTGAATACAAAAGCAGAAAAAGGCTCACTATCACTAATTTTCCTCTGAATCATTTCATTAGTAGCTAAATTTATCCCCTCCTTCACTCCTATGTCTAAAGGAGAAGGCACAAATTGAATTGTGCAATCAAGAATATGATTTACTCCTATATTCTTTAAAGAAGAAGCTACTAAAACAGGAAATATTTTTTTTGCAAATATAGCCTTCTTCATTCCTTCAATTAGCTCCTGTTGAGATAAATCTTCCTTCTCAAAATAAATTTCCATAAGTTCTTCGTCCATTTCCGCCACCATTTCTATCAACGATTTTTTCATCTTCAAAGCTTCTTCTTTATATTCTTCCGGTATATCTTTTACTTCAAAATTGCCTGATTTATCTTCCTTATACAAAAAAGCCTTCATCGACAATAAATCTATAATCCCTTTAAAATCTTTCTCTTCCCCTATTGGTAGATGAATAGGAATTGCTTGCCTGCCAAATATTTTATGAATAGAATTCAAAACCCTATCAAAGCTTGCATTATCCCTATCCATTTTATTTATGATAAAGAACCTCGGAAGCTGATATTCATTGCAGAATTTCCATATTTTTTCAGTTTGAACTTCAACTCCTGACACAGCATTAACTAAAATAAATACTGAATCAGCTACTGCAATTGCTGCCTTGGCTTCGTAAATGAAATTCCCGTATCCGGGTGTATCTAAAATATTAATTTTATTTTTCTTATATTCGGCATAGCACAATGCAGTATTTATTGATATTTTTCTTTCTACCTCATCTTCAAAATAATCAGTAACAGCAGTTCCTTCATCAACGCTTCCGAGACGATTTACCATATTAGTATCAAATAGAATGCAAGAGGCTAAACTTGTTTTGCCAGTCCCCCCATGCCCTGCCAGAACTATATTCCTTATAAATTCAGTCTCATATATCTTCATTTTTCTTCTCCATTAATCTAAATATTATATTTAGCAAGTGCATTATATCAAAAATGAAATAAATTTAAAAATACATTAAGAGTTTATAGAGTTTGTAGAGTTGAGAGTTTATAGAGTTCCACAGGTATTACCATCAAAAGCT
>CAYREJ010000123.1:0-7637 GCA_964423235.1 uncultured Acidobacteriota bacterium
TTACTGAATTATTTAAGATAAATTATTAGAGTTTATAAAGGTGGAGGGTTGCGCCAATAGAAAATTATTTTTAAGAGAGGCTTGATGTTTGAAGAATATATCATTGGAATAATAGGATTTGGAAAAGTAGGCGGCTCTCTATTTTACGCATTACATAAAAAAGGAATAAGAATCTATATCTATTCGCCAAAAGCTAATAAAAAATCATTACCTAAAAGATATATTCTTCCTTCTTTGGACCTCTTATTAGGAAAAGCTAATGTAATATTTATAGCTGTTCCAGATGATAGTATTGAAACAATAGCTGCTGAAATTGCTTCATCAAATAAAAATCTTAAAAATAAGTTCTTCTTTCATTTAAGTGGTGCCAAAGATTCATCTTCTCTTATTGAATTAAAAAATAAAAATTCTTTTATAGCTTCTTTTCACCCTCTGCAAACTTTTTCAAAAATTGAAACTTCTCCAGAAATTTGGGAAAATACCTTTTGTCTATTAGAAGGAGACAAAAAAGCCATTAAAGTTGGAAAAGAAATTTGTAAAATGTTATCTTCTTTTTCCTTTACTTTAAATAAGAAGGATAAAAAAATATTTTATCACTCCTCAGCAGTCTTTGCATCGAATTTATTAGTTCTTTTGATCGATATAAGTCAAAAATTAGCAAAAGAAGCTGGTATAAATCAAAAGAAATATAGAATTTATTTTGCTCCTCTGATTAAGAAAACTTTAGATAATATTATTAAAAAAGGATGCAAAGCTTCTTTATCAGGACCTTTAATAAGAAAAGACTATGGAATTATTTCAAATGAGATAGATAATATAGATAGAATTTATCCTCTAATTGCAAAGATTTATCGTTTTTTCGTTGAATATTATCAAAGAGAGATGATTTAGTAAAGGATTAAAGAGTTAATTGCTTCGCTTATGGAATTCAATAATCTATTTTGCATTTCTTTGATTTTATCAGGAACTATTATCATTTGATCTATACTTAAGCTATCAAAACAGCGGCTAAATTCAGATTTTCTGATATTTATAAAGTCATTCCAACTTAATGTAGAGTCAGTCTCAAAAAATTCTTTCATTAAAGAATTAATTTTTCTATCATAAGCAATAGCTATAACCGGCTTTTGAGCAATAAGAGATAGAATAACTCCATGATATCTCATTGAAATAGTAAGATCTGTATTAGTAATAATTGACTTTATATCTTCATACTTTCTAACTTTATAAACTCCGCCTTTTATATTTAATTCTTGTGCTATTCGTTGGCATAAAGGCATATCATCAAATCTGTGAAGAGGTAGAAAATTAACACTCTCTATGTGAAAATTCTCAATAGCAAAAGCTATTAAAGAAATAAAAGCATCTATTAATAATCTTTCATGCTTTTTTGTATAATGATAAGGCCAAGGTCTTGGTATAATAAGGCAGCTCTTTATTTTTTCTGTCGGTTTTTCTGAAGAGTAATTATCAAATTTATTTAGTAAAATAGCTAAATCAGCACCTAACTTTATCTTGTTTTTATTTTTGCATAATGATTTTGCTAAATCAAAAGAATCATAATCTCTAACAATTACAATATCACTGAGATTAATAATTAATTTAGCTATTAATCTGCTAAATCCTGTTCTGCAAGGTCCTACTCCCACTCCTAAAAGCAAAATAGGCTTCCCAAGCTTTTTTAATGCATATATTCTCCTTAACCAACTTAATATATTAATGGAAGAATAGTCATAAATAAATCCGCCTCCTCCAAAAACAATTAGCTGATGCTTTTTTAAATAATTCTTTGATCTGAATTGTAAAAATGAAGCAGGATATTTAAAAGAAGGAAAATAATCATAGTAATTTAAAAAACGAAAATTATTATGATTAAAAAAATCATAACTTACTTTTTGATTGTAAGTAAAAATCTCGCCGGAAATATAAGGGAAATAGGTTTCAAAAATTTTTACAGTAATCCATCTTAGCAATTCATCTCCGATATTTCCTTTTCCGTACCCCCCTAAGATTAAAATACTATTAAACATAGCGACCCCCTTTTATTTTCTATTCAGTCTACAAAAATAATAAGACTAAACAAATATCATATCGCTTTATGTTCCAATGGCATTGATGCAATAATATAATGCTGGGCTTATTAAAGCCAATGCATTGCAACATTCCAAGATTGCTTCTTTTAGCTTTACTATCAAAATTTTCATTGCAAATTATACAAATAAATACGCAATATTTGAAAAGCCTCTTAATAACATAAAATGATAGCATAAAATAAGATAAAAATAAATAATGTAGCATAGGCATTCTTGCCTGTGGAAAATGGCACAGACAGGAATGTCTGTGCTACTTATAAAAAATTTTTTTTAACTTCTGTGATTTTACTATTGCATTTTAATTTATTTTAATATATTATTAAGCATTAACCGATTGGATGCTTAATGAGCGATTAGATCACTCATTCCCGTTATCGGGCAAAAGCTACCAAGGTTCTATTACTCAGGAGGTAATATTTTTTTATGGCATTGGAAGATAAACAACTTGTATGTATTGAATGCGGAAACAGTTTCTCTTTTACCGTTGGAGAACAACAATTCTACAAAGAAAAAGGCTTCGAAAATGAACCAAAAAGATGTCCTGCTTGCAGAAGCCGAAGAAAAAGAGAAAAAAGAACAAGAAAAAATCCCAGCAGGAATTTTTCCCGCGGAAGAGGCAGGTAATTTATAAAGATTAATCGGGAAAAAAGAAATCATTCGTTGTAATTTCTAAAAGGGAGCCGTTCTGTTTTTTAACTAACAGATAACCTTTAGAAGTTATACCACATGTTTTTGCAATAAGAGGTGCTTCCTCTGTTGTTATTATTATAGGGGAATCATAAATAGTGGATGAATTATCAAGCCACTTCTTTATGATTAAATCCTTATTTCTTATCTTCCTCAAGTAGGAAAAAAAATTCTTTATCCAAAATTTCAGAAAAAGGAATTTATCTACTTCTTTATTTAATTCTAAATATAATGAAGTAGCCTTTGAACGAAGTCCTTCAGGGAATTTTTTTACATTAACATTTACACCAATCCCTATAATAATTCCGCTTAATCGCATTGTCTTGAATATAGACTCTATCAAAATACCGGATAATTTTTTTTTATTAATATATACATCATTAGGCCATTTCAAATCGGTTTTTAATCCTGTTATTTCCTCAATAGTATCAAAAATCGCTAAAGCTGAGATTAAATTTATAAAAGGGAGATTTTCAATTTTCCTAATTCTTTTTAAAACTAATGAGAAATAGAGAGCTTCATTTTTGGGTGAAAACCATTTTCTTTGAAATCGTCCTTTACCTTCTGTTTGTTCATCAGCTAATATTAATGTCCGATTTTTCAATTTCTTAAAGAACCTTTTAGCAAATTCATTGGTGGAATCAATAGTATCCAAATGAATAAATTTATTGATATAATTATTTATTTCCATTTCCTAAAAATTATAAGGGCTCAATTTTCATATGAATATCAGCAGCTTTAACAGAATGAGTTAATGACCCCATAGAGATATAATTCGGGCGGAGCTTTAATATTTCTTCTATATTATCCTCGTTAACATTGCCGGATACTTCTATTCTGCACTTTCCCTTTGCTAATTTTATTGCCTCTTCTAATTCTTTTAAAGGAAAATTATCTAACATAATTACATCCGGATTTAATTTCAAAGCTTCTTTCAATTCTTCCATATTGGAAACTTCTACTTCTATTTCTAATAAATAAGGCTTCCTCTCCTTGATTCTTTGAATTGCTTCGCTTACATTAGAAAAAAATTTAAGATGATTATTTTTAATTAAGATACCATCGCTAAGAGAAAAGCGGTGATTATAGCCCCCTCCTATTTTCACTGCATATTTCTGCAAGGCTCTTATACCGGGTAAAGTTTTTCTTGTATCTGTAATCAAAACATTATAAGCAGATGCTATCTTAGCTAATTTGTAAACTTTAGTAGAAATCCCACATAAATGCTGTAAAAAATTCAATGCTGTTCTTTCCCCAGCCAAAATGGATATAGCTTTTCCCTTTATAATAGCTATCTCCGAAAAAGGTCCAAGCCTTTCTCCATCATTGAAATTATTTTTCCATTGTAAAGTATTATCAATAATTTCAAATACTCGTTTAGCTATCTTAATCCCAGCCAAAATTATTTCTTCTTTATTAATTATTATTCCTTTGGCTTTTTGGTCATCTTTTAACAAATAAGTGGATGTTAGATCTTCGTAGGGCAAATCTTCTTCCAAAGCAAATTTAATAATTCTATCAATTTTTAGATTCATACAAACTTTTTATGAAATTAATTTTCTTCTGCGATATTTAAATCAATAATTTCATTTTACTCCAACTTAAGATTATTATCTACATCGCCACTTTCTATGATCCCTTATAATATTTCTTTGTTCCCTTTGCGTTTCTTATTATTTTTACCACAAAGGACACAAAGTTATCACAAAGCCTTCTTTGTACCCTTTGTGGTTTAAATTAACATTTATAGCTCCTCCAAAAGGATTCCCTTTATGAGAAACAGTCATAATTTGTGGAACTCTCAACTCTATAAACTAAATATTTCATTTGCTATTTCCAAAAAATTATATTAAAATATAATTAAATTTAAAAAGAGAATGGATTTTCCTAAAAAAGAATAAGAGAGTAATAAAAATAACGGAGGTCAAAAGTGAACAGAAAGCTTATAAGACCAAATATTAATGAAGTAAAAGAAAATAATAACAACAACAAGGGAAACTTTAAGAAAAAGAATTTTCCTCAAGAAAGCACACATGCTGAATATTTTTATTATCTAAAGCAGATAAATAATAAAGTGCCTATGGTAGTAGTTCTGAACGATGGTGAGAAATTGCACGGATTTATCGAATGGTATGATAAAAATTGCATAAAATTAAATAGAGTGGATGAGCCAAACCTTTTAATTTTTAAGCATAGCATAAAATACCTATATAAAGACTTAGAAAAGATGGAATAGTAAAGATTCCATGAAAAGAAAAAACTTAATTATTTCATCCGGCGATCCGGGTGGAATTGGCGCTGAAATAATTTTAAAATCTTTATCCAAAATAACAATCAAGCAAGAATGGAGAACTATAGTTTTAGGGGACTATAATTTATTTAAAGCTATTGGAAATACCCTCTCTTTGGAAGAGAAATGGGATGCAATTATTTTAAAAGAAAAAGCAGAGGACTTAGAAAAAGGAGAATTAATTTTTATAGATTTTAAAAATGTAAAAAGCATTAATTTAGGAAAAACGGATGCGGCATACGGAAGAGCAGCAGCAGAATATTTACAGTTTAGTTTGGATTTATATAAAAAAGGTTTATTAGATGCACTTGTTACGGCACCCATTTGCAAAAAATCTTTGTGGGAAGCCGGATATAAGATTGCTGGGCATACTCATTTTTTAGCAAAAGAGACTAAAACAAAACTAGTAACCATGAGCATGCTCAGCAAATCTCTAAAAGTCTTTTTTGTTACTGATCATATACCTTTTTGCAAAATTATCAAAAAACTTACACCAATCAAAATTTCTTATACTATTAAGAATGCTTTAGAATGTTTATCAAACTTAGGATATAAATCTATAAAGCTCGGCATATGCTCTATCAATCCTCATGCGGGGGAAGAAGGAATTCTGGGAAAAGAAGAGGGAAAATACCTGCTACCTTTATGCAAGGAATGGCGTGCCAGAGGTTTTAATATTTCAGATCCGATACCTCCGGAAGTATGTTTTAAAAGAGCAGCCAAGAATGAATATCAAGGGATAATAGCTTTATATCATAATCAAGGAATGATCCCTTTCAAATTATTATCCGGTGGGAAAGGAATTAATGTGACTTTAGGTCTTCCGTTCATAAGAGTTTCCCCCGAGCATGGAACAGCTTTTGACATTGCTGATAAATTCATTGCTGACGAATCAAGTATGATTAATGCAATCAATTTTGCTATCGGTAATTATAACGGTTTATTACAATAGAGTTTTTTAATAAAAATGATATTAGAGAAAATATATGAAAGAGTTTTAGAATTGATAAAGAGCAATCAAGAATTTGCTTTAGTTCATTTATTTTTAACGAAGGGCTCAACGCCAAATGATAGTGGAAGTAAAATGATAGTAATGAAGAATGGAGAGAGCGAATTTACGATAGGTGGAGGTCCTTTAGAAGCAGCTGTTATTAATGATTCTGTTGAAGCAATAAAATCAGGTAAATCCCTTTGGAAAAATTACATTCTAACGGAAGAACAAATGAAAATGCGCTGCGGAGGAACCGCTTATGTTTATATTGATGTCCATTTACCTGCTTGTGAATTGATAATATTCGGAGGGGGTCATATAGGAAAAGCATTAGTAGAAATGGCTGCATTAACTGGATTATTTAGGATTACAATCATTGACGATAGAAAAGAATTCATCACTGAAGAAAGGCATCCAAAAGCTCACCAGCGAATTTTAACTAATTCTGATTATACGGATGGAATCCCAAATTTTACAAATAGAAGCTTCATAGTAATCGCTACAAGATGTCATGACATTGATATGAAGGTTCTTAGAAATATTATTGATAAGCCAAAAGCTTATTTAGGAATGTTAGGTAGCCAAAGAAAAGTAAAAGAAATTTTTGAGCTTTTATCAAAAGAAGGAATAAGTTCTGATTTATTACAGCAGGTTCATGCTCCAATAGGATTGCCCATTGGTGGAAAAAATCCGGGAGAAATTGCTCTGAGCATTTTAGCTGAAATTGTAAAAATAAAAAATAGCTTATTGCTTTGATAAATGAATTATTCTCTTCAGAGAGATTTAAAAATTTGCATTCGTGGAGGGGGAGATTTAGCCAGTGGTATTGCTTATAGGTTATATAGAGCCGGTTTCCGAATTGTCATATTAGAATTGAACCTACCCACAATGATTAGAAGATTCGTAAGCTATGGCAACGCAGTGTATGAAAATGAAGTAGTAATAGAAAATGTAAAAGCAAAATTAATTAAAAATTGGCTTGAAATATATAAATGCTGGGACGAGAAAATTATCCCGGTTATAATTGATGAAGATGGAGAAATAATTAATTATATCAATGCACAAATAGTTATTGATGCAAGAATGCTACGAAGAAATATTAAAAATAATTTAAAAAAAGATTATGCTTTAATAGGCATTGGACCGGGTTTTGAAGTCGGGAGAAATTGTAATTACGCCATAGAAACAAACAGAGGTCATTATTTAGGAAGAGTGATTTCCTCTGGTTCAACTCAAGTTTCTGACGGAAAACCTTATCCTATAATGGGATATTCCGAAGAAAGACTAATAAGGGCTCCGACAGATGGTCATTTTCAAAATTTAAAATCAATAGGGGATTTCGTTAAGAAAAAGGATATTATCGGTAAAATTAATGATGAATTTGTTTATAGCAAAATTGATGGAATTATAAGAGGATTAATTCATCCAAAGGTTTTTGTAAGGAAAAATCAAAAAATTGCAGATATAGATCCACGCGCAGTAAAAGAGTATGCTTTTAAAATTTCTGATAAATCATTAGCAATTGCTGGTGGAGTTTTGGAAGCTATCCTATATCATATTAATCTGTGTTAATCTG
>CAYREJ010000124.1:0-7533 GCA_964423235.1 uncultured Acidobacteriota bacterium
TTGTGTGCTTTGTGATAACTTTGTGTCCTTTGTGGTTAAAAAATATAAGCAATAAGCAAGAGTGAGAGTGAGAGTGAGAGTGAGAGTGGAGAAGTGAGAGTGAGAGGTTAGCAAGTTAAAAACTCACTCGCTAACTTGCTAACTCTTACTCTCACTCTCACTTCTCACTCCCAGATGCTGAAAAAAATGTTGACTTTTATAAGGAATAATGCTATATTGCATAATCAGCGGGGCGTGGCGCAGCTTGGGAGCGCACATGGTTTGGGACCATGGTGTCGGAGGTTCAAATCCTCTCGCCCCGACCAATATCCCTACATCTTGCCGCCGATTTACTGATTCAGTAAATTTCAACTGCACAGAATCATCCAATAGCGCCGTAAAGCATTCTTTTATAAATTCTTCTACCCATTTTCCTTTATTGAGTTATTAGGAAGCGAGTTAATTAAAATTTTAGCCACAGGAGAGTGAGAGTGAGAAGTGAGAGTGAGAATAGTCGGTCATACCTATTTTACATAAAAGGAAAGATGTAAAAATGCAAGATTCCAACTCTCACTCTCACTCTCACTCTCACTTCTCAATCTCACTCTCACTTCTCAGTTATGGTTTAATATTTTCCCTTGCTTTTGGAGAAAAATGACTATATACATTGGCTTAACTTGACATAATATCATTTATCCTATAAATTATTATATTTGAAAAAGCATAGGCGCCTGTAGCTCAAGTGGATAGAGCAACGGATTTCTAATCCGTCGGCTGGGGGTTCAAGTCCCTCCAGGCGCGCCATAAATCGATAAAGAGTCCAATCCTTAATTTTTGACTTTTTAATTTAGAACTATGAATTTAAGCCTTTGTATTTGGTTCCTAAAATTCCATTATGGCATTTGAACTTTGCAACTCTAAAGAATTCCATTCTATGCTTCAGTGGCATTTATTCCCTTCTGTGTTTTCTCAACTTAACGATTCTAATATAATAAAAAATAGGAGGATAATTTATGCTTTTTATAGTCATCCTTTTTTTGATTTTTGGCTATGTCAATTCTCAAGCAATGGAGCAAACTATGATTGATAATGAAACAATAGCTACCACAATAGAGAGGATATTAGAAGCGAATAGCAATGTTGGAAAAGATAAGATAGAAAAAGGAGTTAGACAAGCTGCTTCATTCTGGACTTATGAAGATGGAACAAAAGAAGATTTTATTAATTTTTGTGTTAATAATTATATTGCTGATGAAAAAAAATTACTGGAAACCTTTAATAGAATTCAGGAGAATTTAGAAATTATTTTTGGAAATTATAATGAGATAAATCGCGAACTTTCAAAAGCGATCCAGCTTGATATAGGTCCTAACTTACCTATTGATTATATGTTTGCTGAATTCTCACCGGAAACTCATCTTTATGAAGATTTATTTAAAACAAAAATTGCTTTTGTAATTTTATTAAATTTTCCAATATATTCTTTAGAAGAAAAAATAGAATTGGCTCCAAATTGGACAAGGTTAGATTGGGCTAAAGCAAGATTAGCAGATTTATTTATTTCTCGTGTTCCTTCTGAAGCTCAGCAAAAAGCTTTAAAAGCTTATGTATCAGCTGATGACTACATCAGTAATTACAATATTTATATGAATACTATTATCTATAAAGGTAAAAGGAATTTATTTCCGGAAGGATTAAAATTAATAACTCATTGGGGACTAAGAGATGAGTTGAAAGCACAGTATAATAATGCTGATGGTCTAATAAGGCAGGAAGCCATATTCAAAATAATGGAATATATTATTAATCAGGATATTCCAACTGCGGTTATAAATAATGATTCAGTTGTATGGGACTTAACAGAAAATAAAGTATATTCAAGAAAAGACAAAAAAGAAATACCTTATACCAAAGAAGAGAACCGAAGGTATCAGTATTTATTAGATATATTCAAGGCTGAAAAAGAGCTTGATAAATATTATCCTACTTTGCCTACACTTATTGATAGAAGATTCAAAAGGATGAGAGAGATTCCAGAGGAGCAGGTTCGAAAATTACTTGAATCAATATTAAAAGCGCCCGTCGTTTATAAAATAGCAAAAAAAATTGAAAAGAAATTAAGAAGAAAATTACTTCCTTTTGACATTTGGTATTCCGGTTTTAAGCCAAAAATGAATTACCGCGAAGAAGAGTTAGATAAAATATTAAGTGAGAAATATCCTAATAGGGAAGCCTTTCAAAACGACTTAATAAACATATTAATCAAATTAGGATTTAGCAAGGATAAAGCATTATTTTTATCAAGCAAGATAGAAGTAGATTCTTCGCGTGGAGCTGGTCATGCTTTAGGAGCCAGAATGAGACAAGATAAAGCTCATCTCCGAACCAGAATCCCAAAAGATGGAATGAAGTATAAAAGCTTTAATATAGCTATGCATGAACTAGGGCACAATGTTGAACAAGTATTTTCATTAAATGAGATAGATTATTATTTATTGAGTGGAGTGCCTAACACTGCATTTACAGAAGCATTCGCTTTTTTATTTCAGAATAGAGATTTAGAAATACTTGGCTTGCAACAAAAAAGGGATGAAGATAAATATTTGGAAGCTTTAGATACGATGTGGGGGACATATGAAATAGCAGGAGTTGCTTTATTAGATATAGAAGTTTGGCATTGGATGTATGAACATCCTAATGCAAACAAAGAGGAACTTAAAAAAGCTATTATAGAAATTGCAAAGAAAATTTGGAATGAATATTATTCTCCCGTTTTCAAAATAAAGGACCAAGATATTCTTGCTATTTATTCTCATATGATTGATTATGGACTTTATTTACCTGATTATCCATTGGGACATATAATATCTTTCCAAATTTCAAAATATATAGAGAAAAAAGGTGATTTAGCTAAAGAGATGGAAAGAATGTGCAAATTGGGAACTTTGCTTCCGAATGAATGGATGAAACAAGCAGTAGGAGAAGAAATTTCAGCAATTCCGCTTATAAAATCTGCTGAAGAAGCGCTAATCCATACCCCTTAATCCCTACCATTTACCCCAGGTATCCTTTAAAAGTGAGAGTGAGAAGTGAGAGTTCCCTTCAATCCTTTACTTTACTGGCAAGTTCGGCAATTGGCTGTATCTTCAGAATAACCTCATTGCCCGATGGTATCTGAACAAGTTTTAATTCAACCTCATTCTTCTTTGCCAACTCTTTCGCAAGTTCATTAACTTCATAACTCCACTCCAAGGCAAGGATATCTGCTTTATTGAAATCGTTGGCTCTGCACTCAAGGATAACTTTTTCAACCTCTTCCATCGTATTAGGAGCATTCAAAGGACCGATATGAACTGCTCTGTCGCCTTTTCTGCCCTACAGGTATCTAAAGCCAGTTAATGCTTGAGTCTGATAGAGTTTTAGCATGAAGGCAAAATATTAGTCCTGTCCTTCCTGCCAGCAAACAGTTTCATAATTGATTTCAAAAGGTCTTGCTAGCTTGTCATATTTCTTATCTGATATAATTTTACTCCAAATCTTTTAAGACTTTTTCTATAAGTGGTTTAATTTCAGGCAACTTTTTGCTTATAACATCCCAAACAATTTCATAATCAATTCCAAAATAAAAATGGGCTATCTTATCCCGCATTCTTGCCATATATTTCCAGGGTACTTCTTTATACTTGTCCCTTATCAACTGAGAAACGTTCTTTGTTGCTTTACCAATTTTATGCATTTGCTATACGACTGCACTTTTAGTCTTCTCGTCTTTAGCAAATTCTTTAAAGTCCATACCTCTAACAAATGTATCAATATCATTTATTGCTTGAAGTATGTCCTGAATGAATAAGTTATCTTTCCTTCTCATATATATATCGCCTCTTTTGAAACAACATCTTTTAGCTCTGGCCTTATTGCTTCTTTCCGCACAAGGTCAACCTTTTTATGTAAAAGTTTCCTTAAATAATCCTCTAAATCAATCAACAAAAAAATATCTGGAAGTTCATTGAATTCAACGAGAATGTCTATATCACTTTTATTCTTCTGTTCCCCCTTTACAAAAGAACCAAATATTCCAATCTCCTTTATGTTGTATTTTTGTATCAATTCCTCTTTATGTTTTGACAATGTTGCTCTTATCTCTTCTAAGGTTTTCATCTTTCATCCTCCGTCAGATCTTTACTATTAGGAATGTCCAGCAATCTCTTTCTTGTAACCTGAATGACAAACTTGGACAAATCATAGCCAATCCACCGCCTGCCGAGTTTTTCTGCAAGCGCAAGGATTGTGTCTGAGCCACAGAAAAAGTAATCATCAATGGCACCGGGATCTGTTGTTGCCATAATCAATATTTGAAGGAACCCCTTTGGTTTTTGAGTATCAAAATCCAATCTTTCAGCTGAAACATTAATTACAGGTTTCACGCTTATTTTTAATAACCTATTATCAACAAGAAGACGGTCTTTTAATCCTGCCTTGTTTATCGTCTCCACGACCTGGAAAGGAAGATTCGGTCTTTCAATTGGCATATTTTGACCGAGTTCCATACCAGAGAAGATCTACATACTTTTTATTGTCAACCATTTTTTAGTCTCTCTATATCATACTTTAAAAGGTCTTTATTTGCAAATACTCAGTTTATTCCAAATGCTAAAAGCAAATCCAATTGCGATAAAATTTCATAATATTTTAGAATTCTCTCGTAAAATTTCCGATTAAATTCCATACTGGTTAGATTCTAACTGGGTTAGCAGGAAATTATAGGGCGGAAGAAGTTATGTATGTCTTCTTTGATACACCAAAGGCATTCTGTAATGCACCTGTAGCTAATAAATCTTAATTTTAAACCTTTCATTCTTTATCCATCCACTTTTTCGAATATATCTTGACCTCTTCCTTTATAAGCTTTTTTACCTCTTCCCATCTTATATTTTCAAAAAGCTGAATTCTTGACATATTTGAATTTGCTGTTTTATCTGCATCTTCAAAGTAAATTAACCCTTTCAACATCAGTGCTACTGGATAATCTTGATACTTTTCTATCGTCCAGTTTATGATACTTTCAATCCCAAATGTCCTAATCAGGTAATAAACATCAATAAAATCTCTGAAATTTCCCCTCTGCACAATGGCTATTATTTTCATTGCAGAAATATCCTCAATAGAAGCGATAGGAACATTATTAAGAGAATTCGTTGTTCTTATTAACTGATATGGATAATAGAACATAGACAATCGGGTATCTTTCACTTGAATCTCCAGTGTATTAAGTTTATCACGGATAATTTTCATACTTTTGAAGCACTTTTTAAAGAAAACCAATAATTCCGTATTTTTAACTTCCTTTTGAGAATAAAAATCAAAATCCATTGAGGTTCTATGATTTAAGTAAAGAGCGAGGGCGGTCCCACCTGCAAGGTGAAAATCGTATTCCTTCAAAAAAGCAAGTTTAGATAAAATTTCCCCTTGCTCTTTGGACAGAACTTCAGGATGCAAAGTGTTTAGGATAGATTTTTTTAATTGCTTTTTCATAATTTCCCTTTCCAATCTTTACATTAAAAATCTCACACCAGAAGTTGAGGGACTCCCTATCCCAAAAACCGCGAGATGGGTCTTTTAGGACCGAAATAATTTCATCTTCAGAGTAGGTTCTCAAAAGCCACTTTACTTCTCTATCTCCACCGTGGTTTAAGACATTCTCAATAATGATTCTTTTGTTCTCTTCAATGTCAAGCTTTTCTATATTATAGCTCCACAGAGTTGACTTGAAAAAAAATGGTAGTTTTTTGCGCTTCTTTTTACTGTTTCTTTTGCACATTTTATTCCCTGTCTTTCTACTTACTTTTAACATCATCACCAAAGGAAACTGCAAATGTATATGGTTTAACGACTGCTTTTTGTGATTCAAAAGGAAGGCTAAAAGCAATAGGGTCTTCCTGCTCAATGCTTTTTTTTATAAGCGACATAAAACCAGAATGATAAGAAAGAGGTAAAAATGATGAGTTCTTTTCGCCTGACAAATTTAAAGCAATTTCAATCATCTTTTATATCTCTTATGTTTTATTAACTAACCTTTCATCAAAGATAACAAAAAGAAGTAATAAAGTCAATAATTTATAGTTTATTTAGAGTTTATAGAGTTTATAGAGTTGAGAGTTTGTAGAGTTCCACAATTATAACCATAAAAAGTTTCCCTATACTCTGTGCGTTTCATTTTTGCACTTTGTGATTCTAATTTATTTAACCACAGAGGACACAAAGTTATCACAAAGTTCACAAAGTTTTTTCTATAAAATATATCTTTCTTTGTGGTCTTTGTGTTTTCTTTGTGCCCTTTGTGGTTTATAATTTTTTTTCCATTGTATTGGCTTTTAGCATTAGGAAAATACTGAACGGCTACATTACTATTTATTGACTTTAATTGGAAGATTTGATAAATTAGCAAACGGAGGTAAAAATGAAAAAATTAATTCATTTTATAATCCCATTAATGATTTTAGGTTTAATATTTCTCGGCAGCACTACTGGCACTTTTGCTCGTGTAATATCAGAAGAGAAAGAAGAAGTCGTTAAAAAAGAGTTAGTAAAAAAAGGAGAATCTCCTAATTTAACAATATTTTATTTAGGTGATGTAATAGGTAGGATATCACCTTGTGGTTGACCTTCCAATCCGGCTGGTGGATTAGCCCGGAGGGCTAATTATATTAATGAATACAGAAAAGTATTTCCCAAGAGCGCAGTTTTACTGTTAGATACCGGTAATATGATGGAGATTATGAATAATGAAGCTGCTGAAATTAAAAATGAAGCTTTCCTATACACCTTAAATAAATTAGGATGGACCGCCGTTAATGTATCTGAAAATGAAATGTATGCTGGATTGCCTAAATTGATACCATTTTTGCAAAAAGCAAATTTTGCATTCTTGTCTTCAAATTTAGTGTATGAAAAAAGTAACAAACCTGTTTTTAATGATAAGTTAATAATAAAAAGGAAGCTTGATAAAGTTGGAAAAATAAAAATTGGGATATTGGCATTTACAAGGATAGTAGCTTCACTATGGGATTCTGGTTCAGAAGAAAGAATTAAAGTTGCTGATTATTATGAAATAGCTAATAAAATAGTTCCGACATTAAGGAAAGATGTAGATTTACTTATAGTATTAGCAAGATTAGAGCATAAAGATGTAGTTAGGTTAGCTCAAGAAGTACCCGGCATAGATATAATTTTAGCTACATTTGGTGGGGAAAGGTCTATAGAACCTTTAAAATTTAATAACACATTAGTTCTTTTTAATGGTGGAGAAGGAAAATTTTTAGGAGAATTAAGATTATTCATTGATAAGAATAAGAAAATATCTTCTTTCAAAAATGATTACATATTTTTAACAAAGGATGTTCCTGATGATCCTGATATATTAACTTTCGTTTCCAATATTGAAAAGAAAATAGAAGAATTGAATAAGGCAAAGTTAGAAATGCGTTTAGAAAGGTAGCGTATGATTGGGAATTGGGAATTAGGAATTGGATATTGGATAATCGGTTAGAGGCTGTG
>CAYREJ010000125.1:0-7450 GCA_964423235.1 uncultured Acidobacteriota bacterium
ACTCTACAAACTCTATAATAATTATTTCACGCAAAGACGCAAAGCTCGCAAAGATTGTTTTCTTTTTTTAGATTCTTAACATCTTAACTGCTTAATTCTTTCTTTGTTCACTTTGCGGTTTATATTTTTTAACCACAAAGGACACAAAGTTATCACAAAGCACGCAAATTATTTTCTATAAAATATATCTTTCTTTGTGCTCTTTGTGCCTTCTTTGTGATCTTTGTGGTTTCTAATTTTTTTACCATTGGATTTGCTTTTAGCATTTGGAATAAACTCACTATTTACGTGGATGGATATTGACATTTTAAGAGCTAAATATTATATTAAGATTTAATTTTAAATAATAATAGATATGAATAAGAGAGCTGGAGGAAATATGAATAATATAAATAAAGGAGATAAGTATTTGATTATTTTAGGGGTTTTATTGTTATTGGTGAATATAGCTTGCTTTAAGATAAACAATCCGGAACGGGCGGGAGTTGGAAATAATATTAATGGGCTGGTTTCTCATAATAATATAATAGGTGGAGTAGGACATGCGGCAAATTATTGTAAGCCATTTGAGGCGTGTGCGAATTGTCATGGGTCAGATTTGAAGGGTGGACTTAATGGAGAGCCTTCTTGTTATCAATGTCATGGAGCTAAATGGGAAGCTTGTAGCAGCGGCGTGCAGCATAATATACAGATAGGGGGGATAAATCATGCCGAAGGATATTGCAATCCAGTTTTGAATTGTGCTCGTTGTCATGGGCAAGATTTAAAAGGTGGGGCGAACAATGAGCCTTCTTGTTACAAATGCCATGGAGAATTGTGGAAAAATTGTGGGTCTAATGCTGAGCATAATGTAAATCTTGGAGGAGTATTTCATGCCGAGAACTATTGTTTACCGTATCAGAATTGCATTCAATGTCATGGTGCTAATTTAAGAGGCGGAATTAATGGCGAACCATCCTGTATTAAGTGTCATTCACAGAAAAAATGGAAAAATTGCGGCAATATCCAGCATAATAAAGGGAAAGAAGGTGTTTTACATGCAATGGATTTATGCAACCCCTTTAGAGATTGCGTGCAATGTCATGGAAGCAATCTTCAGGGTGGACCGAATGGGGAGAAATCTTGCTATGCTTGTCATGGAGATAAGTGGAGTAAATGCAAAGGTGATGAGAATGGAGATGATGACTAATCAGTTTGAAGAATTTGAGTAGTGAATAAGTTGATTGAATTAACATAGTAGATAGATAATTATTGTTGCTTACAGAATATAAAACTTGCTTTGGTAAGATTGGCAATAAAGAAGTAAAAAACAGAGAATATGGATAAATCGGAGACTATAATTGGGCAAGTAAGCCGTATAAGAGCAGATGTTAATGAATGGTTATGGCGAGGTTTCATTGTTTTTTGGTTAGTAGGATTATTTTTAATTGTTATTCTATTGTTCAATTATGGATGGAGGTATTACAGACTACCATATAAAGAAAGACCGTTTGATTATCATCATGACATTCTTCGGTCCTCTGGCATACTCGGGCATACGCTCGGCATTATTGGTGCTGTAATGATTGCAACTAACTTTACATACTTACTTCGGAAAAGAGGGAAGATATTTACTTCAGGTTCTCTTGAAAAATGGTTGGATGTTCATATGCTTGCGGGGTTGAGTGGATGGGTATTATTAAGCTTTCATTCTTCGTTTCATATTAGTAGGATTCTTGCAATAGCTTATTATGGATTAGTTCTGGTTGTTATTACTGGTCTTTTGGGAAGATATATTTATGCTCATATTCCTAAGCATATGGGTGGACATATTAAGAATCTACGCCAACTAAATGCAGAATATGAACGATTTGCAGTGCGGCTCCGAGAATTAAAAGCCCCTCTTAATGAAATAACTAATATTATCAATAAAGAAAAATACTTATCTGTAATTAAAGGGAAAAAAGGAATATCCTTGCTACCGGTTCTTCTCAAATCAGATTTAATTTACTTATACAATACTCATATGGTTCATATTCTTATAAAGAAATTCTATCATTCTTCTGCTGATCAAAGCTTGAAAGAAGTTTGGGAAATAACTCGGGAAATGGCTAAAAGAGCTTATTGGATAGCATTGCTAAAAAGTGTTCAAAATTTAATGTCAAAATGGAGAGCTGTGCATAAGTTTTTTGCTTGGACATTAGTTATATTGTTTTTTATTCATTTGATCTTAGTATATCTTTTTGTTGGAAAATCAGCTTTTATTGGAGTATTTAAAAATTTTAAGATATTTTAGTAAAAAAATTTAATAATTAATTTGAGATAAAGGGATTATGAAAGCTCAAACATATTTACTGAAAAGATTATTAGTTCTAATATTGATAATTCTAATAGGAAAAGCAAGCTACTCTCAGATTGTTTCTCCGGGGGAGATTGCGAAGGCACATAAAAAATGGGAGAATGATTGCATGAAATGCCATGAATTGGGAGCAGGACCTACAAACAAGAAGTGTCTTACTTGCCACAAGGAAGTGGAAAAGGATGTACAAAATAGAAGTGGTTATCATGGGCGAAGGATTGAAGAAGAATGTTGGAAATGCCATTCCGATCATAATGGAAAAGATTTTCCACTTATACATTTTGATAAGAAAAGATTTAATCACAAAGAAACTGACTTTATACTTGAGGGAGCTCATTTAAAGACGCCTTGTGAAAAATGTCATATAAAAGCAAAATATTCAGAGACGCCATCAGAATGTGGAGTATGCCATAAAGCAAAACATAGTAATAAATTTGGAGGTAAGTGTGTAAATTGTCATTCAGATTTAGCTTGGGAAGAGATTACTTACGATCACCAGAAAAGTAATTTTGAACTTAAAGGTGCTCATATTAAAACAAAATGCATTAAGTGTCATACTACTGATCTTAATAGCTTCAAAGAAAAAGTCAGATATGATGATTGTAAGTATTGTCATAGAGATGTGCATAGAATGCAATTTGCGAATCGTTTATGTAAAGAATGTCATGTTGAGGATTCTTTCAAGGTATTAGTGAATTTTGATCATAATAGAGCTAAGTTCCCTCTTATTGGAAAGCATCTTAAAGTTCCTTGCAGTAATTGCCACAAGGATAATATATTTATAGGTATAGCACATAATTGTCAGAATTGTCATAAAAATCCACATAGGAAATTAATGGGAAAAACCTGTGATTCTTGCCATAATACTTTTGCTTGGAAAAGCGAAAAATTTGATCATGCCCAAACAGGGTATCTTTTAGAAGGAAAGCATATAAGTATTTCTTGTGAGAAATGCCATACTAAAGGAATAAATAAAGCTTTGCCGCATCAATGCGAGGGATGTCATTTATCTATGCCACATCCAAAGGATAAAAGTGCCTATGCTGTTTGCAACAAATGTCATACAAGTGAAAGTTGGAAGATTCTTAATTATGACCATCGTGCTTCCGGATATAAGCTCATTGGTAAACATAAGGTATTGTTTTGTGATAAATGTCATACAGAGAAGAAAGGGCTTCATAACTTAAATAAACAATGCAAGTTTTGTCATAAGGATATTCATCAGAATAATTTTGGAATTAATTGCGAAACCTGTCATAATGAAAAAGATTGGAAATTAATATCTTTTGATCATTCTAAAACAAAATTCATTCTTGAATTCAAGCATATTAGCTTGAAGTGTACGCAATGCCATCTTTTGCCGGAGTATAGACTCTTAGGTGTGGAATGTAAAAATTGCCATAATGATGTTCATAAGTCAGTATTAGGACAAAATTGTCAAAGGTGTCATACAGTTCAAAGTTGGGAAATTAAATCTTTTGATCATACAAGAACCAAGTTTCCTCTTAAAGATAAGCATAGTGAAATTGAATGCAAAGCTTGTCATAAGAATTGGCAAGCTAAACTTGATACAAGGTGCAGATCATGCCATAAAAATCCACATGATGCACAATTAGAATTAAAATGCGAAGATTGTCACCAACCAGAAAATTTATGGACTGTTTTAGAATACAGGCATAAAGAAAAATATCTTTTTAAATTTCATAATATTCAACCTTGCATTAAATGCCATTTGCAGAAAAAGTTTTTAGATTTAAGTGCTAATTGTATAAATTGTCATTCTGATTATCATAAAGGCGCGCTTGGGCAGGATTGCTATCGTTGTCATCGGTTAGCTTCTTGGAAAGTGAATAGATTCAATCATGATGAAAGCGGTTTTCCATTAATGGGAGCTCATTTGACTTTGGATTGTGGAGATTGTCATAGAGATTTAATTACATTTCGTATTGTTCCTCGTCCAAATAATTGTATATCTTGTCATGAGAAAGATTACAGAACTGCACCTTTCCAACACTCTGTTTACGGAGCAGGAATAAGCTGTCAAGAATGCCATTTGCAAGATAAATGGAAATTTGCACATAGCCCATTCTGGTTTAACATCCAAACTGGACGGCATGCTGGAATCTTTTGTCAAGTATGTCATAAAGTTCCAAATAATTATTTAAATTATACTTGCCATGAATGCCATTCAGGACACGCAGGAGATAATGGGGGAAGATGCCTTGACTGCCACCCTTCGGGATTTAAAAATGAAGGAAAAGATTAATTCAAAAGGAGATAGTTATGAAAAAATATTTTATTAATAAGTTGTTTATCATTTTACTGTTATTGTCATCAAGGAATGCTTTTGCTGAACAGAAGTTATTTTCTAATAATTATCTGCTCTCAGGTTATTTCAACATTCATTATAATTTTGCAGGTTCTGCATCTTCTTCAAATTTTTATAATGGATTAAGATTTACAGGCTTCATTAATTTCAGAAATGCTTCTGATAAATTTCATTTCGTCTATCGGAGTTATCATTTTTTAAATTTTGCCAAAACGGAACAATTTATATATTCTGAACCTTACAAGAATTTTAATATTTTTCATACTGCATATTTAGAATTAAAAGGGATACCCATTAATGAATTGCAAATGAGAATTGGCAGGCAATTTCCGGAAGCTGAAGGTGCGGCTTCTAATCTTATAGATGGAATATGGCTTAGATGCAATCTAAAAAAATGGTCTATTATCGGTTCAGCAGGGAAAATAATTGATATTTGGAATGGGAAGACTGAATCTGATAATTTTCAATATTTGAGTGGATTGGCATGGGAATCTCCCTCATTAGGATTCTCAATTAATTTTCTATCTAAAAATTATCGGGATTTAAAAGATAATGAAATATCAACTAATGTTAATATTAAATTAAAAGAGAATTTATTAATATATGGAAATACTGCTTTTACCATAAGCAATGAATTTAGCAATCAGGCAGATAAATTTTATCGTGCTTCTCTAAATCTTACATATCACAGAAATGATTCTTATTTTTCATTAGTTGCTTCCCATTGGCAAAATTCATTTGATCAGATAGTAATAGAACAAAAAACATATCCTTTACCATATTGGGGGAATTATGGAGAGCAACCGCCTTCTAAATATCAAGATGTTCGTTTATCTGTTTATCATTCTATTGGTAAATGGAGAATTCAATCAACAATAGGATTGCAGCAAGGTGTTCGTTCAGGCTGGATTGCACTTGC
The DNA here is from genome assembly GCA_964423235.1 of uncultured Acidobacteriota bacterium. Lineage (GTDB taxonomy): Bacteria > Acidobacteriota > HRBIN11 > MFGW01 > MFGW01 > CAYREJ01. The sequence continues at coordinate 5,587 of CAYREJ010000125.1, forward strand.
AAATTTGCAAACTCCAAGCTTTTTTGGATTAAATCTTAATGGTGGTTTCCAAATTATTCAGACAAATTTTTCCAATCTATTCGCTTTAGAAATAGGTGCTTCCATGTATATAAAAGATGTTCAATTCCGTTTTAATTATCGCTCCAGAATTTATAAATGGCTTCCTGCTACATCCGTGCTGTTATATACTGATAATTATATTGATGCAGAAATTGAATATGGAATGTTAAAAAATTTTTACCTCTTATTTCAAGGAGGAACATACATACGAAAATTAGGGGACGAATCTATTAAACCTATATTAGAAACGAGCATCATTTATCGCTTTTAATCAGAATCACCATCCAAATTTAATATCCAAAATGATAGAATACAGTTCCCCTTTTTATAAATGCAATAAATTTTTATGTTATTATTTGATTTTAAGTTTAGCTAATGTTTCTTCTTTTCCTAAAATAATAAGTGCATCACTATCTTTGATGATATAGTCCCCTGACGGAACTGCAATAAATTTTTCCGGCACGATTTGCTTAATGGCTATTATATTAATTTCATATTTTTGCCTAAGGTTCAAATCCTTCAAACTATGTCCAACCCATTCTTCAAGCGGTGCTGTTTCTACAATAATGTATTCTGAAGTCAATGGAAGATAATCAATAATATTCGGAGAAACTATTCTACTTGCTACTCTTATAGCCATATCTTTTTCAGGAAATACTATTTCATTGGCGCCGAGTGCTTCCAAAATTTTCTTATGATCTTCATTTAAAGCTTTGGCAATGATATTTTTTACTTTTAGCTCCTTCAAATGCAAAACAGCTAATATACTTGCTTCCATCTTATTTCCGAGACTGACAATTGCTGTATCAACTTCTTCAACTCCTATTTCCTTTAATGTTGCTATTTCAGTAGCATCACCATAAAAAACATCCGTGAGTGAATCTTTTAATTCTTGAACAATTTGGCGGTCATTATCTATACCAATAACCTCGTGCCCGGCTTGAAAAAGATGTTTTGCTACTTCAGAACCAAATGTTCCTAAACCAACAATTAAAAATGTCGCCATATTCTTATATATTTATTTAACAAGGTCTATTTTAATAATAGAATCGCCAACCCTTAGCTTTTTAACAACAGCCATTCCTTCAATGACTTTTCCAAAGACGGTATAATTGCCGTCTAACCCATGTTGAGGAGATAAAGTGATATAAAACTGACAGCTGCCTGAATCTTTATCAGGACCTCTTGCTAAACCTACTGAGCCTTCATCATGAGGAGCATTAGCTTCTAAAGGAATAGTATAACCAGCATTTCCTCTTCCGGTTCCTGTCGGATCTCCACCTTGTATTACAAAATCTTCTACATACCTATGAAATATTAATCCATCATAAAAACCGAGCATTGCTAAACGAGCAAAGTTTTCAGCAGTCTTCGGCGCAGCTTTCGGAAGAAGTTTTATTTTTATTTTCCCCTTGCTTGTTTCAATTAAAAATACATCTTTTTCACTCACTGAAACTGCTTTGTCTTTATTTTGCATCGCTATCTCTACCCTTTGTTCTGCTTTCATATCAGGCTTAATCAATCTTTCTATTTTTTTTGGTTTTTTGTCCTGTGAATAAGCTATCAAAGTTATTCCCATCAAAATCAATAAGAATATTACCTTTGAAATTCTCATATTACCTCCTTTTCAAAATTATTTTTTTCTACCATATTTGAAAGTAAATAGTTTAGCATAGAAATTATAATTTTACCAGAGATTGGGAATTGGGAATTGGGGATTGGGGATTGGGGATTGGGAATTAGGAATTAGGGATTAGGAATCTATTCAGAATTATCCAAATTAAAAGTAGATAGAATAAGAATG
>CAYREJ010000126.1:0-7237 GCA_964423235.1 uncultured Acidobacteriota bacterium
AAACTCTACAAACTCTATAAACTCAAATCAAAATTCTACCTATCTGCCTGAAGATGATCATTTATTAAGGAATGATTGATTAAAGTAAATCAATGGATAAAGCATATAATAAGATATAAAGGTAAGAAATTGTGGAACTCTATAAACTCTATAAACTCTATAAACTCAAATCAAAATTCTACCTACTATCTCCTGCTTCATTCACTTTATCCCCTATAACCTAAAACCCATCCCCTATAACCTATCGCCTATAACCTATCACCTATCACCTATTACCTATCACCTATAACCTATTATCTTTGCAAGTTATCGTTTTAGTGGTAGAATTGCTTGATGGAACCATTAAAAATTTTTCTATTGTTAGCTATAATTCAGGGATTAACTGAATTTCTTCCGGTTAGCTCCTCCGGTCATTTAGCTCTCGCTCAATTAATGCTAAAATCTTTTAAAGAACCACCAGTAGTCTTTGATTTGTTCTTACACTTAGGAACTCTTTTAGCTACTATCTTGTTCTTTAAAAAAGAAATCAAAGACATCCTTGAAAGCATAGCAAAAAATCTTAAAATGCCTAAAAACCTATTATTCTTCAACAAGGATTCAGATAATAAAATCCCAGCTATTCTTTATACAACTCTAATTACTGCTCTAATTGCTTTTCCTTTAAAGAACTATGCTGAAAAAGCATTCCTAAAATCAAATTATGTTCTGTTAGGCTTTTTCATTACATCTTTATTACTTCTTTCTACTAAATTTGTAAAAAATAATAGCAGTAAATCTTTTACACTAAAAGATTCTATTGCTATTGGTTTAATTCAGGGAATAGCTATTTTTCCAGGTATTTCGCGTTCCGGCTCTACTATCTCCGTAGCAATCCTTATAGGTATTGAAAATAACCTTGCCTTTGCTTTCTCTTTTCTTATATCCATACCGGCTATTGCCGGAGCAACAATAATTGAATCATTACCTCATTTGGAAAATTTAAGTAAAAATATCAGCAACTATCTTTTAAGTTCTTTCATAGCTTTTATTACCGGATACATTAGCTTAATGCTATTATCAAAAATTATGAGCAAAAAAAGATTTTATTTTTTTTCTTATTATTGCTTATTAATAATTATAGTAGCTATTATTTGTTGGGTATATAATCAAATTTTCTTATAGTAAATAAGATCCTTCAGATTTAAGGAACCATTAGCTTTGCATTATATTTTAATGGAATTCCTATATAAATATGACCATTTAATGTCTCTCTTTCTTTATTATCTACCAATATTTGAACTTTTTTAATCATAGGAAAATTTAATATTAGAGTGTTAACAATTGAATATATCGTTAGTAATTCTTCTTCACTGCCATTTATGCTATTAGAAATTAATTCATTGGAGAAATCAACAAAAGCTTCTCCATTTTCTGAAATAAATAATGCTTTCAGATGGGTTCCTTCCGGTATAGTCGGCAGTAAGTCATTTGATTTTGGACCTTTTATTAATTCTAATATTGTATCAAAACACTGTTCATCTATGCTATCACCTGTTTTTATTGTATGTTCTTCAGCTTTTAAATAAGGCATATCTTCAGCAGAAAATAAAAGCTTTACTTTCAATTCTTTTGTCTTATTAGAACTTCGCTCAATCCTTTTATATTCTTTAGTCTGAATTATTTCTTGATTACCTTTTTGTCTACTTAAATAAATATAATAAAAAGAACCTAATAAAATTAAAAAAAGTATAACTATAATAAAATTAAGTAGAATTAATTTATTTTTCATTATTTAAGCTGAACAGCCCCAAATCTCTGTTCCCTTAATTTAATGAATCTTTGTATGCTTCGGAGAATAGAATTAGAAAGCATTAACTGATAATTGTCATCATTTAATAATTCTTCTTCTTTAGGATTAGTGATGAAGCCTATCTCAATCAGTATAGCAGGCATATCCGCTCCCATTAAGACCCTGAAGGGAGCTTGTTTTACACCTCTATTTTTTATATTTAAATCAGCATTCAATTCTTCTTGGACAATTTCAGCTAATTGACTGCTTTCTTGTAAATGTTGCGTTTGAACTAAATCCCATAATATCATATTTAAATTATCATCACCATTTTTAATAAATTTATTCTCTTCTTTAGCAATAGCATATGAATCTTCATCTGTTGCTTCTAAAGAAAGATAATAAGTTTCTGCCCCACTGGCTACTTTTCTATAAGAAGCATTAGCATGAATAGAAATAAATATATCCGCTTTCAAATTATTAGCGATAGCAGTCCTTTCCGTTAGAGATAATGTCTTATCTTGATTCCGAGTTAAATATACTTTAATTCCTAACTTCTCTTCAATCAGTTTCTTTAATTTTTTAGCTATAAATAAAGTTATATCTTTCTCGTAAGAACCCTTTGGTCCAATGGCACCCGTTTCCTCTCCTCCATGCCCCGGATCAATTACTATTACAGAAACCAACGGCTGCTTCTCCGCTTCTGTTTTTTCTTGTTCCTTTTTTTCTTCAACCCTCCCTAATCCCTTTTCTTCTGAAGTCAGAATCCCTTGCTTTTTCTCTTTAGCAAATTCCACTACTAAAACTTTCCCTTTCTTGCTTTCATAAATCCTGTAAACGACATCGTTTGACTGCAATGTAATTATATAAAATCCTCTATTGCGAATAAGCTTATACTGTATATCCTTAATTATTCCATCATTTATTGCCATTGAAAAATAAGGCTTGATTATATCCTTTGAAATAAATAATATATTGATTTTGCTCTCTTCTTCCGTAATATTATACTCATTCCCAAAATCCCCTTCAAAAATTATCTTCTCACTTTCTTCTTTATTTTCTACATTAATTTTTAATACCTTGCTTTCATCATAACCCCATATCATCAAATTATCTTCCGGATTCCAAAAATAATTGGTATTAAAAATATTTTCAGCTACCTTCTTCAACAAATCAAAAGGAATATACCATCTTTTATCCTTCTCTATAATATTACAACAGACTTGAATTAACTTACCATCAAGAGAAAAATAATTAGTATCATTGCTCAAAATAATATTTTTGTCTTTTATTGATATAAGCAATGTATTAGTATCCTTTATTTCTTTTATTTGCCCTCCCAGGGAAACAAAAAAATCTATAGCCACGGTATATTCTTGATTTTTAATTTTATAAAGAGGAAGAATAAATTCTTTATCGCCAATTTTTAATAAAAAATCATTTTCCGCACATAATATTCCATAAAAAGAAATAAAAATAAGAAGATAGTTCAGTAGTCTTGCTCGCATTTTTTATTTTATTAAAGAAGAAGCACCCTTTATTTTCAATTCAATCTTTGCTTCATCAATTTCATCATTCTTATTCTTTAAAGCTCGTTGCCATTGAAAAATAGCTTCTTTATAATTTCCTAATTTATAATATACATCACCTAAGTGATCACAAATCACTGGATTATCCGGAAGTATTTCAATGGCTTTCTTTAAATTCTCTAATGCTAAATCCAATTTATTTAATCTGTAATATCCCCAACCTAAACTATCAAGATAAGCTCCATTATCCTTATCTATATTCAATGCTCTCTTAATATACTCAATAGATTCTTCTATTTTCAATCCTAAATCTATAAGCATATATCCTAAATAATTTAAAGCCTCGGCAAAATCCGGATTCAATTCTATTGCTTTCCTTAAGTATTTCTCAGCTTCATCATATTTTTTCTGCTTTTCATAAATTACGCCGAGAGTAAAAGCTATACTATCCGTTATTTTTCCTTTCTTTATATAATCTAACAAAAAAACTTCTGCATCATTAAACTTCTTTTGCCTCTCATATGTTTCAACTAAAGCAAAAAGATATTCTTTATTATCTCTATCCTCTTTAATTAATTTCTTCAATAATGCAATAGCTTCATCGGCTTTTCCACTGGCTTCTTTAATCTGAGCAAGAAGTATATTCAAATCTGTTTTATCTTGCGCTTTATTTAAAGCGTTATTTATTACTTCAATAGCTTTGTCATATTCTTTCTCTTTAAATAAATTATATGCAATTAAAACATCAATCTTGTAATCATAAGTATCAGAAAAATCTTTAGCTTTTTTTAAATATCCAATTGCTTCATCATAATTATGCTTTTGCTGCAGGATAAATCCCATTTGAAAATATAGCATTTTTAGATTTTGTTCTTTTTGACTTTGCTGCATTTGCATATCCTTTTCAATAGAAGAAATTATAGACAAAATTATGTTTTCAGCTTTATCCCATTTTCTTATTCTTTCATAAAGCAATGCTAATTTGTATTCTAAATTTAGGTCAGCACCATAATCTTTAATATGAGCTTCTATAAAATTTATACTGGCTGAAGGACCTTGATTCATTTCAATTAACTCTGCATACTCGCTTACTAAAGAAGAATCCTTTGGATCATTCAAATAAAGTACTTCATAAAGCTTTTGTGCTTTCTCGGGTTGTTTTAATTCTTGAAAGGCTTTAGCAAATTCTTTCCAAAGTGAATAATTATTTCTCTTCTTTATTTTTTCGAACAGTGCTTCAATCTTATTTACATCTTTAAATCTATTATAAAGTTCTAAAAGCTTCAGGACAGCCTTTTCATTCAGCATATCCTTTTTTTCCAAATTCTCTAAAACTTCAATAGCTTCCTTATACTTTCCCTGCTCCTCATATAAGCTTTCAAGAAGTAAATACCCAATTAATGAATAAGGTCTTAAATTTATATATTCTAAATATTGCTCAATAGCGACATTATAATTCCCTTGCATTGAATAAAGCTTGCCAAGATGAATAAAAGTAGATGGATATTGAGGATTTATTTTTTTTAATTTCTCAAAATAATTAATAGCTTTTTCAATATCTTTTTTATCTTTTTTATAAGATGCATAGTTAAAATAAATTTTGCCTAACTCATCAAGAGCTTCCTGATTATTAAAATCTTTTTGGATGATTTCTTCTAATAAATTTATTGCTTCCTTATCTTTTCCTTCATCAAGATATATGCTTGCAATATTTATTTTTATAGAAGCGGAATCAGGGTCTGCTTCTAAAGCAAGCTTATAATTTTTTAAAGCTTCTTCAAGTTCATCATTAATTTCAAAAAGATGAGCAAGAGCATATCTATAATAAGCCTCAGCTTTCTGGGGAACATTATATTCTTGATCATTTATAGAAAAAGCTAAAGAAGTTATAAAAAAAATTATAATTAATTGAAAAGTTAATTTAATTTTCATTGCTGTATTATAAAGTAAAATCTAATATAATTCAATAGTTAGAGTATGTAGAGTTTATAGAGTTGAGAGTTAAGAGTTCCACGATTTCTTACCTTCTTGGCATTAAAAAAGATTCGCTTATAGAACCTTACTTAATCCTAATTTTCCTCAATGAGGCATTAATTTAAGATTCAGCGCTAATCCCCTCTTAACCCATTCCACCATTCGCCGATTCACCCATTTATCCGAAACGCCAAACTATCCCAAAACCCGGATTCGGATTATCCCATTTCGCTTCTCTCCTACAAGCTACTTGGCAAGTCCCGCATTCTACACAATTCTCATATGCTACTAAGCAATTACCTGTTGCTTCATCTAAATTATATACCTTCGCCGGACATACTTTAATTAACCTCGAACCGCCCGGCTGCTGCATCGCTTTTCTAAATTCTTCTTGATTTACTTCTATATGGCTCTGAGAATCTACTTTCCTTTGTGTTAAATATAACCTGTCTTCAATAGTTAATTTTTTTGCAGGCTCTAAATATTTTTTGAAATCATTCATAGTTTATATCCTCTCTTTTTTATTTTCCCCTAAAACATTAAATTGCACAAAATATTTTTTCTGTCTTTTGGTTCCTCTGTTAGCATCTTCACATCAAATATTTATATCATATATTTATAGATTTTATATAAATCTTTCAAGGCAGAAATAAAACTTACTTGGCTCCGGATATCTTTAAATATTTTCCTCTTAATTTCTTCTTTGGGTCTTTCATCCACTGTAAAATATTCAACCACATTTTCTATAAACAGCTTGGGATAAAGGTTTAGAAAGCGATTATTATTAGATACAATCTCAAAAAATTTATTGTAATGCTTCATATCTTTTAATGCAAACGATTCTTCTAATTTCTTTTTATAAAGGGAGAGCATTTCAGCCGAAAAATCATTTTTCTTTTTAGCTTCAATAATCGCTTCTGCAGCGGCTACTCCGGAAGCCATAGCTAAATTTGTTCCTTCGTGATGAAAAGAATTATTGATTAACCCAGCTGCATCTCCAACTAATATTAATCCATCAGATACTAAAGAAGGAAGATTTTCATAATTTTCTTCCGGTATCATATGAGCTGAATATTCTACTGGTTCAGCTCCTCGTATGTAAGAAGATATGCAAGGATGCTCTTTAAAATAATCTAATAATTCATAAGCAGATAAATTAGCTTTCATTAAATCTTCTATCATGCAGCCTAAACCTATGGAGATAGAATTCCTATTCGTGTAAAGAAAACCATAACCTCTTAACCATTTAACGGAGGCGCCCAGAAATTCCATAGCTACTCCTTCCATTCCCTTTAGATTAAATCTATCCTCTATTATTTCTTCAGGTAAAGCTAATATTTCTTTTACCGCTAAAGCTCTGTTTTGTGGATTCATATATGAACGATTTTTCCTTAAGCCGGCTTTCTCAGCAAGCATAGAATTAGCACCTTCAGCATCTATGACAACATCACTATATAAAATATCATATTCTCCCTTTGATGCCCCTCGGGTCCTCACTCCTACAATTTTATTCCCTTTCCATTCAAAATCATCCACTACTACATCACAAAAAATCTGCACTCCTTCTTCCTCTGCTACTTTTGCAAACCATTGGTCAAATTTCGCCCTTAATACCGTCATCGAATTGTTAAAAGGAGGTTCTTTATATTTTTCACTTTGAAATTCCACTGCTACTTCAGAAGTTTCAGTTAAAAAAGATATTCTTTTTTTGCTTATATATCTTTCTATCGGAGCTTTCTCCCAAAATTGAGGAATTAATTTATTAAGAACAGTGGTAAAGAGAATTCCTCCAAAAAGATTCTTTGAACCCGGATATTTTCCTCTTTCTAATACCACAGTCTCTATTCCAGCTCTTGCTAAAGTTAAAGCTGCTGATATACCCGCCGGTCCAGCTCCTATGATTATTACTTCAAATTTTGCTTCTTCAGCCATTTTATTCCCTCCACTTATTTATTTCAGATTTTTT
>CAYREJ010000127.1:0-7233 GCA_964423235.1 uncultured Acidobacteriota bacterium
TGGTAATGGATTGTGGAACTCTCAACTCTATAAACTCTACAAACTCTATAAACTCTCTTAAGTATTTGACAAATTTATATTTAGAATTATTATTATATAGAAATTATTATGAATATTAATGAATATAAAAAATTAGGCATTAAGCTTACTGCTCAAAGATTAGCAATCCTTAAATTCCTTGAAGGAAATACCTCCCATCCTTCTGCTTATGATATTTATAAAGCTGTAAAAAGAAAATTCCCCACTATGTCTTTTGCAACTATTTATTATACTTTAAATAAGCTAAAGCAGAATTATCTCATAAAGGAATTAAGTATTGATGCAACAAAAAAAAGATTTGATCCTAATACTTCTGCTCATCATCACATTATTTGTCTTAAATGCAAAAAAATAAAAGACATTTTTGCAAATTTTACTATTAACCTTGAAGCAATCCAAAAAGTAGATTATGAAATTATAGGAAATCATATTGAATTTTTTGGTTATTGTTCTGAATGCAGTAAAAAGATAAAAAATAAAAAGGAGGTATCAAAATATGACTGATTACACGAACATTAAATTAGGAAGTGAGGTTCCTGATTTTAAATTTGAAATATTTGATCCGACAAAGAAAGATTTTGGAGAGATAAGTCTTGATACATTAAAAGCGAATGGTAAATGGACGATTCTTTTTTTCTACCCGGCTGATTTTACATTTGTTTGAGCTACGGAATTTGCTGCTCTGGCAGAGCAGTATGAAGCATTTAAAAAATTAAATGCTGAACTAATAACTGTAAGCACGGATACTAAGTTTGTTCATCTTGCTTGGCAAAGAGATGAGAAGATGTTAAAAGATGTTAAATTTCCTATGGGTTCTGATCCAAATGGCAAAATCTCAAAATTATTTGGCGTTTACGATGAGGATACCGGATTAGCTTTAAGAGGAACTTTCATAATTAATCCTGAGGGGAAGCTGCTCAATGCTGAAATAAATTATTATAATTTAGGCAGGAGCGTAGATGAGATATTAAGGAAATTGCGAGCTAATATATATTTATCTGGGCATCCAGATGAAGCTTGTCCTGCGCAATGGAAAAAAGAAGGGGATAAGACATTAAAACCGTCAGCAAAGATAGTAGGAAAAATTTATGAAGCTTTGTCTGATTAAAAATTGGGGGCTTTGGTCAAAAACCATTCCTTTAAAATTATGGCAATGGAATTAAGCTGCAATTAAGTGCTTTAGTGCTTTGGTTAATAATAAAAATTTGAAAGCACTAAAGCGCTTAATCTATTAAATAAAATAATGTAGTAATTTAAGCATTAATTTTTCTGAATAATAAAAATAATAGAAAATAATATTATTTCCGTAAAGCAAAGAAATCAAAGAAGCGAAGCCTAAAAAAGTCCCAAAGGGAAGGGGAATATCAAATTTAAAATACTTTTTCTTAATCATAACTATAATTCCGACCAGTGCCCCGGAGATTACAGCAATAAAAAGGGTAAGGAGCATCAATTTAAGACCCAAGAATGTGCCAATACCAGCAATCATTTTTACATCTCCCAAGCCTAATCCTTCTTGGTGCTTGACAAGATAATAAACAAAATAGAGGGTAATCAAAATTAAAACCCCAGCAATTCCTCCTAAAATAGACATTTTCAATTTTTGGATTAAAAGAGAATATAATAAGCCGAGGATTGTCATAGGAATTGTTATTACATCCGGTAATATGAAATGCTTTAGATCAATAAAAGATAAGACTAAGCACATGCTTGTGAAAATTATCAGAAAAATGAAATCAATGCTCATTCTATATTTCATATACAAAATAAAAAAATTACCAGCTGATAATGCTTCAATTAATGGATAAAGAATAGAAATCTTGCTATTACAATTTTTGCATTTCCCTTGTATAATGAACCAGCCTATAATAGGAATATTGTAATAAAATGGTATTTTATACCGACAATTTGGACAATGGGATGGAGGAAAAATTATAGAGATTCCGCGTGGAATTCTATAAATGCATACATTCAGGAAGCTGCCCACTATTGCTCCCATTACAGCCATATAAATGCCTTTATAAATCAATGGAATCTCTTGCATATTTAGCTTCTTGTATATTTTTATAAAAATTATATATTCTCATTTGAAGAACTTCCCCATCTTGCGGGGCATAATTTTCTGTTTCAATTTTATCATATATTTTAATTTTTATTTTACCGCTTCTAACATACCATTGTCCTTTGGGCATTAATTCATAACTACCATCAATATAAACAGGAATTATGCTACTATGGCTGTTTATAGCTAAAATAAAAGGACCCTTTTTGAAGGCTTGTAGATTCCCAGAAGCTGATCTTGTCCCTTCAGGAAAAATTACAAAAACCGCTCCTTCTCTTAATCTTTCTTTAGCTAATTCTAAACTCTTTATTGCTTTTTCTCTATTGCTTCTGTCAATTGGTATGAAACCTCCTTTTCGCATTGCAGCAGATAATATTGGAATTTTAAATAATTCCTTTTTTGCTAAAAATCTAACATTGAAAGGGATAATTAAAAATAAAGCAACTGGGTCAAGATTACTTACATGATTTGATATGATAATTGAATTTTTTAATCCATTAACTTTTTCCATTCCATCAACTTCAATTTTTATATCCAATAAATTAAATCCGATCCTAACAGCTACTCTTCCAGCTTTGTATAAAATACTTTCATAATTAATAAGATAGCTAATGATTACTGCAACTAATCCTATTGATAATAGATATACGACAATAAAAAATAAAACTGAAAGGGTTCTTATGAAAAAAATAAATTTTTTAAAATAAAGCGGCATTTCGGAATTATTATATAATCCCTTGACATTATGAGATCGAGACATTAACTTTTATACCATTTCTGACACTTTCAGTTACAACACAATAGTCCTCAAATATTTTATAGCATCTTTCAATTTTTTCAGGCTCATCTCTGGGAATATCTATTTTTATACTTACATCCAGCTGTGGTATTCTTAACCTTCCTTTTTCATTTCTTTGTGAAATAACTTTTACTTCCGTTTCGAGGCTCTTTACAGGTATTCTACTTTTTGATAAGCAAAATAATAAGCTAGCACTTAAACAATTGCCAACAGCTGCCGCTAATAAACGCGATGCATTCGGTCCACTACCTTTTCCTAAAGGTTCCGGCTCATCCACTAAAAGTTCCCCATCTTTATCTTTTAAATTAAAATTAACTAAGAATTCATAATCCTTTATCCACTTAATATTTATGGTACTTTCATTCATCTTAGCCTCCAAAATGCTAAAATATTTTAGCAGTAGTCCAATGATTCCTAATTGACATTATTTGTTAGAAATTATTAACGCTATTTAATTTTTGAATCCAAATTTCTTTTTTAAAGATTTTTCAACAACATCCGGTATCAACCCTTTCAAAGAACCTCCAAACTTAAATATTTCTTTTACTAACTTTGAACTTAAATAAGAATAGGATTCAGCAGGCATTAAAAAAACTGTTTCTAATTCATCTGAGAGTCTTCTATTCATTAAAGCCATTTGAAATTCATATTCAAAGTCTGAAAACGCTCTTATACCTCTGATAACAACAGAAGCTCCCTTTTTTTTTGCATAATTAACTAATAAGCCATCAAAAGTATCAACTGCTACGCGAGGCGTGTTTTTAAATATTTCTTGTATCATTTCTTTTCGTTCTTCGGTAGTAAAAAGAGATTGCTTTTCCGGATTTATTAGGATAGCAATTATTACCTCATCAAATAAGCGCAAGCTTCTGTAAACCAAATCAATATGCCCATTTGTAATTGGATCAAAAGAACCCGGATATATTGCTATGATTTTTTCCATATAATCTTTCTTCCATTTATTTAATTTTTTCAATATATAAAATATAAACTTCTTTTTGAACTTGGTGTCCCACAAGCTTTTGTCCATTAGCTTTACACCAAGCTGATACATCCGCTAAAACAGCTGGGTCATCAGAAAGCAATTTTACCAAACTTCCTACTTCTACTTCTTTAATTTTTTCAGATAATTTTATAATAGGGATTGGACAGAAATATCCTATCGTATCAATAGTGTATATTTTCTTCGTTTTATCTTCTTCCATATTAATCAAAGAGATTAATAGAATTTCCTACATTTGCTTTTATAGCTTTTTCATAAACTTTTTTAGCAACGGCAATATCTTGGACTGCTAATCCGGTAGAATCAAAAATAGTAATTTCTTCATCATTGCTTCTTCCTTTTTTGGTTCCGGCTACTATTTCTCCTAATTCAGCATAAATATGTTCTTTACCAATGATTCCCTTTTCAATGGGAACATTAATTTCACCGCTATGAGAAGCTTGTTCCCAATTGTCTACAACTATTTTGGAGCGAAGAAGTAATTCAGGTTCTAATTCTTCTTTTCCAGGGGCATCAGCCCCAATTGCATTTATGTGGGTTCCCTTCTTAATCCATTGATTCTTTAAGATAGGCTTTGTAACAGGCGTTGTGGTAGTAACAACATCCGAATCAGCTACTTCTTCTATTGTATCGTTGCTACTTATCTCAAGAGAATATTTTTCCTGTGCGTATTTTAAAAATTCTTGTTGCTTCTTTTTATCAATGTCATAAGCTTTAATAACTTTAAATTTTCTTATTAAAAAGCTTAAATCTAATTGAGTATAAGCTTGAACTCCGCATCCGATGAAACCTATGACCTTAGAGTTTTCTCTTGCCAAATATTTAATAGCAACGGCACCGGCAGCTCCGGTTCTCAATGCTGTTAAGAATGTTCCATCCATTATCGCTATCGGATAACCGGTTTTTGGATCATTTAAAACTATCGTCGCCATCACTGTCGGCAACCCCTTTTTTTTATTATCTACATGAACATTTACTATCTTTACTCCAGTCGCTTCTATCAACTCTATATACGCCGGCATAGTCCTTAAATCCCCTTTATATTGCTTGTAAAATATATAACTCTTTGGCGGCATCTGCGCTAATCCCTTTCCATAAGCTTCAAAAGCCTTCTCTACTGCCTCAATAGCTTCATAAGGCTCTATCAAATTTTTTACTTGGCTTTGATTTAATATTAGCGTCTTCATTTTCCCTCCATTTATAAATAAAAATATTCATTTATTCTATCACAATTATCTTTAAAATCCTATCTCCTATTTCTAAATTATCTACTATATCCATCCCATTAATAACTTCGCCAAAGGCTGTATATCTGTAATTTAATTTGGGCTGCGGAGATAAAGTAATAAAAAATTGGCAACCCCCTGTATCTTTTCCTGCTAAGGGCATTCCTACCGTTCCTCTTCCATATTTTGTATTATTGATTTCATCCGGTAAATTTATTCCAGCTGTCCCCCAACCATCTCCTCTAATATCCCCTCCTTGAACAACAAACCCCGGTTCCACTCTATGAAAAATTAAGTTGTTATAAAAACCGCTTTTTGCTAAATTAAACATATTAGCCGTATGCAAAGGAGCTCGCTCCCCATATAACCTTATTACAAAATTCCCTTTATTAGTCTCTATATAAAGCAATGGGCTTGACGAATACCCTTCATATTCTACTAAATCAAATTCAGGCTGATAATCATACGCTAATCTAAAATAATCTAAACCAAATTTCTCATTCAGTAATTCAGCACTCAATATCCTTATCCCTAAATTCTCCGACTTTATCATCTCCTTTAATATATCTAATGCTAAATCCTTATCTACTTCTACCAACGATTTTATTATCACTTGCTGACTTTCGTATTCTTTCTCATATACAGATTTTATCAATGCCTTCACATATTTCTCATTAAAACTCTTATCCCTATACTTACTTAAATTTTTAGCACATATTGCCCTTATCGCCGCATCATCATCCATTATACATTCTGAAAATATTCTTTCTATAGATGAATCCTTGAAATTTCCTAAAGCTTCTAAAGCTGCCTCTTTCACTCTTAAGTCTTTATCTGAAATCATCTCTTTTAGCATATCTATACCTTTGCTGCTGTTAATATTCCCCAAAGCTTCAGCTACTCCAGTTTTTATGATCCATCCAGCTTCTCTATAATTCTTTGCAGCATATTTAAGCGCCTCCATAACATCTACTTTAGATAAAGATATTATTGCGTATTTTCTCACCATATCGCTTTTATCTTTCAATAATTTCTTTAAAATTGAAGAGACCTCCTTTCCTTTATAGTTCGATAATATTTTGGCAAGCTCACATCTTATATGATGATTCTTTGACTCTTTTAAAGATTCTACCTGTTTTATATTAATCTGTTTAAAATTACTCAAAGCTTCTAAAATAGCCACAACTACATTCCATTCTGGATCCCTAATCCTATTATATAAAAAAGGTAAAGCTTCTTCCTTTTTTACCCTCCCAATGCCTTTTGCCGAATAATACCTTACCCAAACATTCTTGTCTCCCAAACCTTTAATAAATACATCTAAGCTACTGGCATCTGCCATCTTATATAAAGCATAATAAATTGCCTCTCTGGCATCTTCATCTGTAAAAGAAATATATTTTTTTATTCCCGGTAAAGCTTTTTTATCTTCAATGCTTGCTAAAGCATATGCTCCGCTTTTTATAATCAATGGATTCTTGCCTTTCATTTTATGCAAAATTTTATCAACAGCCCTCTGACTTTTTAGCATCCCTAATGCTTCTATTATTTCAACATTCAAATCAGGTTTCTGTTCCATTAGTGCAATTAATTCATTTTCAATAGCTTTGTTTCCAATAAGACCCAATGAAAATATTGCTGCTTTGATATTATCTATATCAGAATCACTGAGCGCCTTTATTAAATAAGAAATGGCTTCAGGATTTCCTATCCTTCCTAAAGCTAAAATAGCTGATCCTCTTACTTGAGCATCTTTACTATGCAAATAATGATAAAGCATCCCATCTGATGTATATCGTGCCACTTCATGCTTTTTAATATCGTTTATTTTTTGCATTCTTACTGTCGGACTTATGATCCCTATTTCGCATCCATTATAACTGAAAAATAATATTATGATTATTATGATTTTAATCTTGCAACTATTCATAATTTTTCAAATTCTTATAATTATATCATAACTTTAATTGAAGAGTTGAGAGAGATAATTGTATCTATATGGTTTGCAATTTATTTAGCCTAGCTCTATTTTTTCACGCAAAGCTCGCAAAGCACGCAAAGATCACCTTCTTTCCTTAACTTCTTATCTTCCTAACTTCCTAAC
>CAYREJ010000128.1:0-7179 GCA_964423235.1 uncultured Acidobacteriota bacterium
GATTAAAAATAGCGGCGAAGTTATCTTTCAATCTTATTATTTATTAGCATATTAGCAAATTAACAAGCTGCCGAGTAATGAAAAATTTTTCAGTTGTAAAATATAAACTTCACATCTATTCTTTGATATAATTAAATTTAACGAAAATGAGGATAAGCTTTAGCCAACCAGTTTTTATCCCTTGGGGAGGATTCTTCGCACGCTTGATGGCTTCCGAATTAATGATCATCCTTGATAATACAGATTTTGCACAAGGATTCACTTTCGTCAATAGAAATAGAATCAAGTCCCCTTCAGGTGAATTATGGATAACCGTTCCTATAATCAAAAAGGGCAAAGGTATTCAAAAAATTAATGATCTACAAATCTACCAAAAAAAGAAATGGATTAAAAAATTCCTTTCTACATTGCTTCATTGTTATGGAAAATCTATACATTTCGATCCTATTTATAAAAAAATTGAATATGCCATAAATAATGATGACTTATCATTCTTTCAAATGGCTTTTAAATTATTGAAAATTATGATGGATGAATTAGAAATTGAAAAAAAATTAATTCTTCAATCTGAATTAGGTATTAATGAAAAAGGAACTTCTCTCCTCATATCCATTGCTAAATCTCTTAACGCTAATGAAATTATCCTGCCCTATTATTCCTATAAGCATATTGATATAGATTTAATTAAAAAAGAATCTTTTAAAATTATTTTCAGCTTGTATAGACAAATCCCTTATCCACAATTTTGGGGTAATTTTATTAAGAATTTATCTGCTTTGGACTTATTATTCTGCGTGTATAAGGATTCAAAAGTCATTATAGAAAAAAGCCATTACTTAATAGAAAAACATAAATCCCTACGCTAAGAATCTACCTATTCCCATGTAGGAGTTTAGCTTTTCCAAAATCTTGCAATTTATTTTTTCATTTTCTTATGAGCATCAATAAATGCATATTAAATATTTTTTTGCAAATCCAAAATAAAAAAGGTTGACGTTTTCTCATAAATCCAGGCGCAATTAGTCAGTTTTCCACAAAAATGTTATTCAATATAATGCTCATGGTTTAGATTGCCTAAGCCGGTAGGCTCACCACAGAGACACAGAGAACACAGAGAAAAAATTTAATCTGCAACCTCTGTGATTCACTTGCAAAAAAATTATAAACCTCAAAGAACACAAAGCAAGCTTAAAAAAATATATATTGTAGAGAAAAAAGCCTTCGTGCACTTTGTGATAACTCAGTGTCCTCTGTGGTAAAAAATAGAAACTTCAAATTAATAATTTTTGAGAAAACTGACCGATTACATTCCTGTAATAGCTGTTTCCCTTATTCATTCGCTTTTTAATAAATAAATTTTATATACCCTCCATCTACTTGCAATGCAGCTCCAGTAATATAAGATGCTTTCTCAGATGATAGGAAAGCAACTACGGATGCTAATTCCTCAGGCTCTCCTAATCTTCCCATAGGGATATCCTTTTCCCAATCTTTAAATATATCTTCTATGCCTTTATTCTTTTCTTTACTTAAATAACCTGCTAATTCTATTAATCTTTCTGTCTTAGTAAAGCCCGGACAAACTGAATTAATGAGTATCCCATATTTACTAAATTCATTAGATAAACTTTTAGCTAATCCTATAATTGCCAATCTTATTGAATTAGATAATATTAAATTACCTAAAGGTTGCTTCACAGATATTGAAGTAAGAAAAATTATCCTGCCCCATTTTCTTTCTATCATGTTTGGAAGAATCTGCTGGCAAAATGCTATTGCACTCCTTAAATTCAATTTATAAGCTTCTTCCCAATCTTCTAAGGAAACTCGGAAAAAATCGCCTGCCTTCGGACCACCGGCATTTAAAATTAATATATCTATTTTACCTAACTCTTTTAATGAATTTTTGCAAAAGAGCTCAATTTCTTTTGGAATTCTAATATCGCATTTTTGGTAAAAAATTATTTTATCTGTTTGTGCTTTTATTTCATTAGCTGTCTTTTCTAAATTTTTAATATTGCTGGAGCATAAAGCTAAATTGCAACCTTCTTTAGCTAATTCCATAGCAATAGCTTTTCCTAATCCTTTGCTTGAAGCAACAACCATTGCGCATTTATTTTCTAATCCTAAATTCATATAGAACGAATTAAATATGAAAGCATAAAACCGATTTGTGCAACGAACATCATAATATACATATGAGTCCAGGAAATATGATTAGCTTCAGTTGCTAAAGCATCAGGTTTTCTAAGAATCAAGTAATCTACATACAATCCATACATCATTAAAAAGACCCCTAAAATATTTAATAATTTAGGGTTCCCGGTTAATATATTCAAATGAACTCCAAGCGGGATTAAAGCAAAAGGAATAATGAAGAAGGGAGCAATAATGTAAGCTGCTTTTTTAACACCATACTTAATGGGAAGTGTTATGCAATTATTAGCGCTATCCCCTTTCATATCAGAAAAATCTTTGGTAGAGGAAGATCCAAGCAAGAATAAGCCGAATATAAGACCGATGTACCAAGGTTCTACACCGACGATTGATTTAGCTGAAGACCAGCCTGCTACTTTTAATAATACTCCTCTGGGAATGGCAATTGTTAGATTAGCTAATATGCCTAATCTTTTAGTTCGCAAAGGCGGAACAGAATATATATATGTCATAAAAGAAGCTATCAATACCAAAATAAAACATTGATGCTGATTATTGACAGGAGTGATGAACCAAGCTAAAACAAATGCAATTATATAAAATATAGTTGTTAACATCCAAGCTTCTTTTATGCTCATTCTTCCGGAAGGTAAAGGGCGTGTTGGCTTATTAATTTTATCAATCTCTAAATCATAAATCTGATTCAATCCATTTGAAGCAGCGTTCAGAATAGCTGCCATGAAAGCTCCCGATAAAATGTAGTAAAGTATTGTATAAGAAAATGGCGTCGGTGGTTTTGCTCCTAAAGCAGTAAAGCCTCCGGAAAAAAAACCCAAAGCCGGAGCTATCAAAGTAAAAGGTCTCATAAATTCTATAATTATTTTTTTATTCATATTTATTATTCAACAACTATAACTTCGCAATTAGATTTTTTTAAAATTACATTTACTTCTGAACCTAATATTAATCTTGAAAATGATGTTCTTTCTGCTCTATTCAAATAAATAATATCTATCTTATTTTCCTTTGCTATTTTTAAAATCTCCTCAGCGAAATTACCCTCTCTCTTAATCATTTCAAAATTTATTTGTTCCTCTTTGAGCTTTTCAATTATATTTTTTAAGATTTCATCTGCTTGATGTTCATATTCCTGAAGCAATATTCTTTTTAGATTATCGCTTGGTTGAGGTCCAATAAAACCTACATCAGATAATTTGTAAAGTATTTCTTCAGAAAGATGCCTTTCTACAATAAAAGCAACATAAATTTTTTCAAAATTCTTATGCTCTGAAATAAATTTATCAATCAGCTTATCTGAATGTCTAAGAGATGATAAAGCAAGCAGGGCTGTTTTTTTCATATCTCAAATCAATCCCATAGCTTTTCTAACCTCTTCTAAAGTAGCTTCAGCTATGATTTTAGCTTTTTTCTCTCCTTTAATCAAAATGTCTTTAATAAAATCTATATCCTTGACATATTCATTTCTTCTTTCACCAAATGGAATCAAAATTTTTAGCACCCCTTTAATTAAAAAATTTTTGCAATCTACGCAGCCAATGCCAGCTTTCCTACATTCTTCATTCACCATTTTGATCACATCATCTTCAGAAAAAATTTTATGTAAAGCAAAGACAGGGCAAATATCAGGATTACCCGGTATATGCCTATGAGTTCTTTGAGGATCAGTAAACATATTTTTAATCTTTTCTTCTAATATATTAGGGGGATCAGAAAGATAAATAGCATTTTTATAAGTCTTGCTCATTTTTCTATTATCTGTCCCCGGGATGTAAGGAGATTCCGTAAGTAGCGCTTTAGGTTCAGGAAAAATTTCTCCATAAAAGCGATTGAATCTTCGGACAATCTCACGAGCTAATTCAATATGAGGCAACTGGTCTTCTCCAACAGGGACATACTCAGCTTTATAAACAATAATGTCAGCCGTTTGAAGCAAAGGATAACCTAAAAATCCATAGGTAGATAAATCTTTATCCGGAAGTTGTTGCTGTTGTTCTTTATATGAAGGAACTCTTTCAAGCCAAGGAACTGGAACTATCATAGATAAAAGCAAATGAAGTTCTGCATGCTGCTTTATATGCGATTGTATAAAAATAGTAGATTTGTCAGGGTCTAATCCGGCAGTCAGCCAATCTGCAACCATTTCATATATTGATTCTTTTATAATAGAAGGATTCTCATACTCGGATGTCAAGGCATGCCAATCCACAATCGTATAAAAACAGTCATATTTATCCTGCAAAGCTACATAATTTTTTATGGCTCCATATAAATGACCTATATGTAATTTACCAGTCGGTCTTGTCCCACTTAAAACACGCTTTTTTTCATTCATAATTTCTCTCCAACCATTATAAAAAATAATAAAGCTGCTATCGGTTTCAAAATAACCCATATTATACCAAAATAAAATAAAACTAAAATAATAATGAAGCCATATGGCTTAAGAGCGTAATATTTCTGCTCCAGATGAGCAGGTAGCAATCCTTCTAAAATCCATCCTCCATCAAGTGGAGCAATCGGTATGAGATTAAATAAAGCTAAAACAATATTTATTAATACTGCCTGAATCAATACTAAACCAATAACTGATGTGATTAAATTATGAGGGTTTAAGTTATAAGCTAAAATTCTGTAAGCAATACCGAAGAAGGCTGCTGTTAATAAATTGCTTATAGGTCCTGCAGCTGCTACTATCATATTATCTTTTTTGGGATTCCCAAAATAATAAGGATTAACTGGACAAGGTTTTGCCCATCCCACTATAGGAATTCTCGCTATGACTCCAATTAAAGGAAGCAAAATAGTTCCTATTGGATCAATATGCCTGATAGGGTTTAAAGAAATTCTTCCGGCATATTTGCCAGTAGGGTCTCCTAACTTATATGCAGAATAAGCATGCGAACTCTCATGAATTGATATAGCAAGTAAAAATATTGAGTATGTTATGAGTATCTCAATTATTTGCATCTCTTAATATTATCATGAAATTGCTTATTTTACCATAAAAATATTAAGAGCTTCTAGGCTTTTTAAAGTTATGAGCTTATAAAGTTCCTCAATTCCTAATTCCTAACTCCTAATTCCTAATGGTGGGATTAATTCAAAAAATTTTGTTTCATTTTCATATGCATATGAAATTTTATAAAGGATGCTCTCATTAAAATGATTGCTCATTAATTGTAAGCCTATCGGTAAATTGAGTGAATCAAATCCACAGGGAATGGAGATAGCTGGGATTCCTGCAAGATTAGTAGTAACAGTAAATATATCTGATAAATACATTTTCAATGGGTCATCTAATTTCTCTCCAAAACGCCATGAAGTAGTCGGAGATGTAGGAGATGCTATAACATCAACTTCTTCAAAAGCTTTTCTGAAATCATTAGCTATGCAATTTCTAACTTTAGCTGCCTTTAAATAATACGCATCATAATAACCGGCACTAAGAGCAAAAGTGCCTAACATAATCCTTCTCTTTACTTCTTCTCCGAAACCTGCGCTTCTTGTTTTCTTATACATATAATTTAATTTTTCATCCTTTATTCTTAGTCCATATTTAACTCCATCATATCTTGCCAAATTAGAACTTGCTTCAGCGGTGCAGATTATGTAATAACAAGCAATAGCATATTCTGTGAATGGCATTGAAATCTCTTTTAAAATAGCTCCCTTTTTCTCTAATATTTTTAAAGCTTCAAAAATTTTATCAATAATTTCCTTTTGTGTTCCTTCAACAAAATATTCTTTAGGAATACCTATTTTTATTCCGGAAATATTTTCTTTTGCTTTTTCCACATAATTATCGGGGGGCAAGTCAGAAGAAGTGTTATCAAAATCATCAGCTCCTGCAATAATGGACAGAAGGATAGCATTATCCAATATTCTTGTTGTAAAAATGCCAATAACATCCAATGAGGAAGCAAAAGCAACTAAACCATATCGTGAGATTCTTCCATAAGTAGGTTTCATCCCGACTACGCCGCACAGAGCAGCTGGCTGTCTAACGGAGCCGCCCGTATCAGAACCTAAAGCTGCTAATATCATCCGGGAAGATACTGCTGCAGCTGAACCCCCACTTGACCCCCCCGGAACATATTCTAAATTCCAAGGATTCCTTGTCCTCTTGAATGCAGAATTTTCAGTCGACGAACCCATCGCAAATTCATCCAAATTAGTTTTTCCAATGATAACAGCTCCTGCCTCTTTGAGCCTCTTGACTGCCGTCGCATCATAAGGAGGATAAAAGTTTTTTAATATCCGAGATGCACAAGTTGTCGGCATTCCTTCAGTGCATATGTTATCTTTTATAGCAATGGGAATCCCCGTTATCAATGACCAAGTTCCTTCTCTCTTTATTCTTTCATCAATTGCTCTGGCTTGCTCTATTACTTGCTCCGGATTCACATATAAAAAAGCATTCAATCTATCATCTAATTCCTCTATCCTCTTCAAATAATACCGGCATAGTTCCTCACTATTTATCTCCCCTTCAGTTATCATCTTATTTATTTCTATTATACTCTTTCTATACATAAATATGTTTTAGGTAATAACTTTAGGCACTTTAAAATATCCTAAACTTTCTTCTGGGCTATTCTCCATTGCTTTGTTATGTTCAAGCCCGGATTTAGGCTCATCTTCCCTAAATATCTTCCTTCTTTCTATTTTAGGTATATATGGCTGCACATCACTGGTGTCTACTTTGTTCAGTAATTCCATATATTCTAAAATTGAATTCAATTGCTTTGTCATTATTTCTTTCTCTTTCTCATTAAATTCTAAATTGGCTAAATTAGCTATATGCTCTACTATTTCCTTTGTAATCTTCATAGTTTTTAAATGATAACCCAACTAAGATATTAAGTCAAATAGAGAGTTTATAATAGAGTTTATAGAGTTTATAGAGTTGAGAGTTTGTAGAGTTCCACCGTAATTACCATCATAAGTTTGGATTTTACTAAATTGAGAAAATAAAGGAAATATTGTTTAAAGAGCTTATCG
>CAYREJ010000129.1:0-7177 GCA_964423235.1 uncultured Acidobacteriota bacterium
CTTCTTTTATGATGCAATGAATTAATTTCGAGTACTTTTTTGATGATGCAATTCGATATATTGAAAATATCAAATTTTAATGATAAGATTAAATATTGTTTCCAAAATGAGAATAATGGGAGAAGATGAAGTCTTTTGATAAAAAGAAATATAAATTTTAAAAAAGTAAAACCAAAAGGAGGTAACCCAATGAAAAACTATTTATCAAGATTAATTCTGTTCATCTTTTTTTGGAGTTTATCTTTTATACATTCTGAAGATGCGATTACAGAGAAGATACAGCCATGGTTGCTTGAGAAAGCAAAAGCAGCGAATGAAGTTGAATTCATAGTAATAATGAAAGAAAAAGCAGATTTATCATTAGCTTTTAAAATAAAAGACAAAAAAGATAGGGTTAGATATGTATATGAGAGATTATTGAATACAGCATTAAGAAGTCAGGCGGATTTGCGAAAATGGTTAGAGGATAAAGGAATAAAATATAGGTGGTTTTATACAACAAATGCCCTATTAGTTAAAGGGGATTTGGATTTGATATACGAAATAGCAGGCAGAGAGGATGTTAGAGGAATCTATGGAAATCCGGAGATACATCATAAGCTTCCTGTGCCGGAAAGGGATTTTTCAGATTATATTAAGCCTGTTGATGAGATATTAGCAATAGAATGGAATGTCAGCAAGATAAAAGCGCCGCAAGTATGGTCAATGGGATATCGTGGCGAAGGTGTGGTAGTAGGCGGACAAGATACTGGATACAGGTGGACGCATACTGCAATTAAGAATCAATATCGTGGCTGGGATGGAACTACCGCTGATCACGATTATAACTGGCATGATTCTATTCATCCACCGGCTTCTGGGGGCTCTTGCGGAACAGATTCTCCTTTTCCTTGCGATGATAATGGACATGGAACTCATACAATGGGAACTGCTGTTGGTAGTGATTTCAACCCTGCTTCAGGACAAAATTGCACTTCCACTACTACAAATCAAATAGGCGTTGCTCCTTGCGCCAGATGGATTGGATGTCGGAACATGGATCAAGGAGTAGGAACTCCGGCACGATACATAGAGTGTTTTGATTTCTTTTTAGCTCCTTATCCGGTTGGTGGAGATCCAAGCCAAGGAGACCCGAGCAAAGCTCCCGATTTAACAACCAATTCTTGGGGCTGTCCCTCATCTGAGGGATGTTCCTGGGATACTTTGCAAGACTCAGTCAATGCTCATTATGCAGCCGGAATCATGTTTGTAGCAGCTGCTGGTAATTCCGGTCCCTCTTGCAACACTGTAAGCGATGCCCCTGCTATGTATCAAAATACTTATACAGTTGGCTCTACTACATCTTCTGATACTATGTCCAGTTTCAGCAGTCGCGGTCCCGGATACGGAACTGGTCTCATTAAGCCAAATGTTGTTACCCCCGGCTCCAGTGTTCGCTCATCTTATAATACCTCTGACACTTCATATACAACTCTATCCGGAACCAGCATGGCTACACCGGATGCCGCAGGCGGTGTTTCACTATTATGGTCTTGCATACCAAGCTTAAAAAATAATATTGACCAGACACGCAATATTTTAAATGCAACAGCTGTTCGTCTTACTTCCATTGTTGAAAGTTGCGGTGGAGATTATGTGAACGGACCCAATAATACTTGGGGATATGGGTTAATGGATGTTTATGCTGCTTGCAACTACTGCACAGCACCTCCTGCCCCAACAGGACTTACTGCTACAACCCCGGCTAATAATACAATTCGATTAACCTGGAATGCAGTATCAGGAGCAACTGATTACAAAATATACAGAGCTGATAACACAGGTTGTCCTGGCAGCAATTACATCTACCTTGCAACAGTTCCTGCTCCTACTACTACTTATGATGATACAACAGTTTCGGGAGGAATCACTTACGCCTATGTTGTTCGTGCTGTTAATGTATGTGATTCACCGGATTCCTCTTGTGCTCAAGCTACTGCTACCGGTAATTGTACTCTGGCACCAACTTTTTCAGGCTTATCTTCTGCCACCAGCGCCGGAACTTCTACCTGTCAAATCAATCTCAATTGGACAGCAGCTTCTTCAAATTGCCCCGCAGGACCGAATGTCTCTTACCATATATATAGAAGCACCGATCCTAATTTTATCCCGGACGCTACTAATCGTATTGCTCAATGCGTCTCCGGAACCTCTTACTCTGATTCTAATAATCTTGTCTTCGGCACCACCTATTATTACATAGTGAGAGCTGAAGATTCTACAACCACTGGCAGCGGACCTTGCAACAATGGAAATATTGAAACGAACCTCGTGAGAAAGAGTGCTTCGCCTTCCGGACCACCTGCTCCGGGGAATTGGTTTGACAATATGGAAAATGGTATCAATGGTTGGACTACAAGCGGTCTCTGGCACCAAGTTAATAACATACCTACTTGCATACCGCCCGGATATTCTTCTCCTACTCACAGCTGGTATTATGGCCAGGATGCTACTTGTAATTATGATACTGGTGCTACTAATACTGGAGACCTTACTTCTGCAATAATTCAAGGAGCTACTTCAAGTTCTAATCTTTCCTTCTATTACTTCAGACAAGTAGAATCTTACAGTGGTGCTTATGATATCACCAGAGTAGATGTATCCGGCAATGGAGGTCCCTGGACTCAAGTCTGGTATAAAGATTCTTCTTATCCTTCTGAGAATGCTTGGACTGCTTCCGGAAATATCAGCTTGAGTGCCTTCAATGGACAAGACATAAGATTAAGATTTCGCTTTGATACAGTTGATGGCTCTTATAATAATTATCAAGGGTGGGCAATAGATGATGTTGGAGTTTCAAATGTTCAAATACCTACTTCTTGTACAACTGCAAGCACTGCTCCGGGAACAGTTCAAAATACCATTACAATAAGTAAATCCGGAAATAATTTAGTGCTGAATTGGCAGGCTCCCAGTGGAAGCTGTAATGTATCTGCTTATGGAGTTTACCGGGGAGTAATTCAATCCCCTTGGAGCTATAATTATTCTTGGTTAACTTGCACGGAAGCCACTACTTCTTACACTACTGCTCAAGATACAGGTAACTATTATTTTATTATAGTGCCGTTGAATGCTACAAATGAAGGCTCTTATGGAACTGATTCTTCAGGAAATCAAAGACCACCTGCTGCTTCTGCTTGCAAATTACAAAATCTTTCTCCTTGCTAATTTGTAGAACACAAGCTCCGTTAGCTTTATCCAACTTTGCGGCTCTTTCACTTTATTTTTCAAAAATTTGAACAATCACAAAGTTAATCAGAAATTTCCACCCATCCATTGTGATGCTGACCATGATTTTGTTCAGAATCAACGCAGTAAAATTCAAACTGATAATGTCCATTAGCTGCATCCATCATATGGATCCCGGGCATATGCGAAACATCCTCATAGCAATATTCTCCATCCCCAGGATGCAAATCACCATGAGTCCCATCATCATACATCATAAAATATCGTCCATGATCGTGCATCATAGGAGTTTTTACAACCATCCAAACTGTCATCCCCGGTTCAACTCTATCAGGCTTTGCTATGTACAAAGTTGAATTACCCATTCCACGAGTAATCTTGCTGTTCATAACATTCTTTGATGAAATTAATATCTTTGCATACTTAATTTCCGGCGCTTTTTGAGGATTAATAGGATTATTTTTACTGCATTGATTCATTAAAGATCCTACAATTAATATTATCATCATTAACTTTTTCATAGCTACCTTCATAAATTAAAATATTTTACCATAAAATCATTTTTTTCAAAATTTATTCCTGCTAACTGTTCAGAATTATGCACCATCGAGGCAAATAAAAGTTATTTATTTTTCCAATATAAAGAAAATTTTCTAAAATAAAAGCTTTGTGAGCTTTGTGATAGCCTTTGTGTTCTTTGTGGTAAAATAAATTAAAACCACAAAGAGCACAAAGGGGCAATCCTGAATAATCATAAGCAAAAAGCAAAGCTATATTTTATTTGAAAAGCATCACATTAAATAATATTTTGAGAGAAAACTTACTAGTTAAATGATTAAAATTTGATAATTTTAAAATTTTTAATATAATGAATTATTAAAAGAAAAAATTATAAATGTTTTCATATATAATTTTAGAAATTAAAGATGCCGATTATGAAAGAGTTACTGATTTAGTTTGGGAGCATAAGCCACTTGGTGTAGAAGAAGAAAACAAAGAAAATATTAAAAGATTTAAAGTATTCTTTGAGAATCAAAATAGATTGCAAGAATTTAAAAATAATCTTAGCAATTTTCCTTCTTATCGGATAGTGGAAGTAGGGGAAATAGAAAAAGAAGATTGGACAAAGGAATGGATGCGTCCAATAAGACCGAAAAGAATAGGGCGTGATATTATAATCTATTATGATGAAATTAGAAGAAAAAAAGAAAACAAAATTAGTTTAAATATTATTCCAGCAATGGCTTTTGGAACAGGTTTTCATGAAAGCACAATCCTATGCTTGAGAATGATGAATTATTTAAATCTTAAGAATAATGTTATTTTAGACATTGGATGCGGAACAGGAATCTTATCAATTTTTGCTTTACTTAAAGGAGCCAGAAAAGCTATTGCTTTGGATATAGATGAGTTTGCTATTAAAGAAACTATTAGAAATGCTTTGATAAATAAATGTTTACGGAAAATAATCCTTATACAAGGAAGAGTCAATTGTTTAAAGAATATAAATTTTGATTTAATAGTTTCAAATTTAACAAAAGAAATTTTATTAAATGAAATGGAATATATTATTCCATTGATGAAGAGATCGGGGATATGGATATTTTCCGGATTTACTAAAGAAGAAAAAGCTCAAATAAGAGAATCTTTAGAGAAATATTTTATATTCTTAAGATTTGAAAGCTTAAGGGGGTGGATAGCCGGAGCAGCTTGCGGCAAGAGAGAAAACGGTAAAACTAAATACTTTGATAATAGGAGCTTTAGCGATTAGATGGTAAAATTTTTCTATAAATATTTTCATTAATATGGATAATAAAGATATAGCAAGAATTTTTGATGAGATAGCAACATTTCTTGAATTGAAGGGAGAAAATCCTTTTAAAGTAAATGCTTATTATAATGCGGCGAAAGCGATAGAAGGATTAACAGAGGATATAAAAAAGATTTATCAAGAAGGTAGGTTAGAAAGTATAAAAGGGATAGGAAAGTCAATTGCTGAAAAGATAGGAGAGGTAATTACAACTGGTAAAATAGAACTACACGAGACATTAAAGAAATCAACGCCACCGGGTTTAGTTCAAATGCTTAAGATTCCTGGGTTAGGTCCGAAAAAAATAAAGACCTTATATGAAAAATTGAATATATCTACGGTTGAAGAACTAGAATATGCTTGCATAGAAAATAGATTAATAACATTAGAAGGCTTTGGAGCAAGGACACAAGAGAAAATAAAACAAGGTATTGCTCTTCTTGCGCAATATAAAGATAAGCATTTATTAGATGAAGTATATCCTTTAGCTGAGAACATAATAAAATTTATTAGAGAGTATCCCAAGAAAATACAAGCTGAAATAGCTGGGAGTCTAAGAAGATGGAGGGAATTAGTAAAAGATATAGACATAGTCATAGCTTGTGAAGATTCCTATGATTTTATAAAGTATAGTAAAAAATGTCCTTATTTGAATGAGATAATAGAAGAAGGGGAAAATGTTTTTAGTTTTTATTCAAATGGCATAAGAGTAGATTTCAAAATAGTCAAACCGGATGAATTTGCAACTGCTTTAGTTCATTTTACTGGAAGCAAAGAGCATAATATTTTAATGAGAAGAGTAGCAAAAGAAAAGGGATATAAAATTAATGAATATGGGATATTCAAGGGAGAAAATAAAATACAAATAAATACAGAGAAAGAATTTTATAATTATTTTGATATGGAATATATAGAACCGGAGTTGAGAGAGGGTCTCAATGAGATAGATGTAGCCATAGAGCATAAATTACCTAAGTTAGTATCTCGGGAGGATATAAAAGGTCTTTTACATGTTCACACTAATTGGAGCGATGGGGTTCCTACTATTGAACAAATGGCAGAGGAAGCAAAAAAATTAGGATATAGCTATATAGGTATAGCAGATCATAGTAAGACTGCTCAATATGCAGGAGGCTTAAATGAAGAAAGATTAAAAGAACAAATAAAAGAAATTGATAAATTAAATAAAAAGCTAAAAGATATTGTAATATTAAAAGGTATTGAAGTGGATATATTAAAAGATGGGTCAATAGATATGGATGAAGAGGTTCTTAAGGAATTAGATTTTGTTGTAGCTTCAATTCATAGCAATTTTAATATGAGCGAGGAAGAAATGACTGAGAGGATATTAAAAGCTTTATCCAATCCCCATGTAGATATAATTGGTCATCTTACTGGAAGGCTTTTATTAGGAAGAGAAGCATATAAAGTTAATATAGAAGCCATTATAGAAAAAGCAAAAGAATTGGGAAAAGCTATTGAATTAAATGCCAATCCTCATAGATTAGATATTGATTGGCGTCATTTACATAAATATAAAGATAATAGATTATTTATTTGGATAAATCCGGATGCTCATCATCTTATCGGATTAAAAGATATTATATATGGTGTAGCTTGCGCTCGTAAAGGATGGCTTGAGGCTAATAATGTTCTTAATACTCGAATTGAGTTTGTAGAGTTTATAGAGTTATGAGTTTATAGAGTTCCACAATTACTTCTCTTTGTATATTATTATCATATTGCAATGTAAGGAAGAAATAAAAGTTCTCATTGATTGCCTCTTAAAATAGCTTGTATTCCAATCATTTATTTTCAAAGATAATATTGCTGTAGGATAGTCATAATCTGTGGAACTTTCAATTCTATAAAAAATTTCTGTGATATTCTGTGAAATTCTGTGGCTAAAATAAATAATCCACAGTATTACACAGAAAAGCTTATAGAGTTTTTAGAGTTGAGAGTTTATAGAGTTCCACGATTACTTCCCTTTGTACATTATTATTATCTTATTACAATTATTTTCTTATTACAATGTTAGAAAAAAACTGTAATCAATCATCTCTTCTAAAAGATAATATTTTTGTATGATAGTCATAATTTGTGGAACTCTCAACTCTATAAACTCTACAAACTCTA
>CAYREJ010000130.1:0-7114 GCA_964423235.1 uncultured Acidobacteriota bacterium
ACTTTTATGCTAATTTTTTCAAAGATGAAAGTTGTAATTATTGGTCAAAAAAAATCTGATTTTGTTAAAATAGCTGCTATCCAGCAAGCAATTAATAAATATGACAAAATTCAAGCATTGATTGTTTATTTTCAAGTTAATACTGATATTAAGTTTTTCAAAAAATTTTATAAAGACCTTGCCTTACCTACTCCTGAAAAAATGATAAAGGTAAAGACAGATAAGATTAAATTTCTCGGAAAATCCTTATTGGAGCTGGAGAAAATATTCACCAAATATAAGCCTAATTTAACAATGTTGATTGGAGCTTCTGAAAGTGCATTAGCTGCTGCTTTAGTATCATCAAAATTAAAAATCCCAATTGCTCATATTGATTCGGGACTAAGGAACTTTGACAAAAATACTCCGGATGAATTAAATAGAATTATCATTGATCACATTTCCGATCACCTTTTTACAATTAGTCAGCATGAGAATCTTAATTTAAAAAAGGAAGGAATTCCTGATTACAAAATTATTATGATCGGTAGCTTAGCTGTTGATACTTTATTAAATTATAAAAACATAATTAAGGGAAAGGTTTTAAAAAATTCTTTTTTAGCTAACAAGAAAATTAATAGCTTTGCAATTGTTTATATCAAGGATTATCTTGCTAAGGAATCCATTACATTGAAAAATCAGCTACCCGCCTTTTTAAAGATATCAGAAAAAATTCCTATTCTATTAATTGGAGATAGTAAAATTAAACGATTAATTAAATTATTGGAACCAAATGGAAGTTTCAATATTTTTTTTAGTCCATTACTTCCTTACTCGGAATTTATTTATTTATTATCTCAAGCGAAGTTAATTTTTACTGATTCGGATAATATTCAAGACGAAGCCACAATTTTAGGTGTCCCTTGTTTAGTTTTAAAGGAAAAGACAGCAAAACCTATTGTTGTTAAAGAAGGAACAAGCATTGTAGTTGGCAATAATCCAAGCTATATAATTAATACAGCTTTTTCATTGCTTAGTTCTGATATCCCGCCTCGCTTAATTCCTGCTCTTTGGGATGGGCATGCTTCAGAAAGATTATTCGAAATCCTTATTAAAATTATGGAGTAGAATTATCTTTCTTGCATTTCCTACAATATCCATAAAGTTCCAAACGGTGCCATTCTATATCAAAATCATATTTAATAGCAACTTCTTTTTGTAAATCCTCAATATTACTCTCTGTAAATTCTATTACATCACCGCATTTTAAACATATCATATGATCGTGGTGCTTGCCTGCATGAATCCTTTCAAATCTCATTATTCCTTCTTTAAAATTTTGCTGTTGTGCTAATCCGCAAATAGTTAATAATTTCATTGTTCTATAAACAGTAGCAAATCCAATATTAGGATAATATTCTCTTGCTTTTCTATAAATTTCTTCCAAAGATATATGGCTCGGGCACGATAAAAATATCTGCAATATAGCGATTCTTTGATTTGTATTTTTATAACCCTTTTCCTTCAGGCACTTAATAAATCTTTCAACTTCATCCATGTTTGGAAATAGATTTTTATTAAAATAAAACAAAAAAGGGCAGGCATTGAGCCTGCCCTAATTTTATTTTTCTACCTGTTAGAATTCATATCTGATACCGATTCTGAATAAGCGAGGGCTCATTATCTGAAGGTCTTGCAAGAAATTATCAGCTGAAGCATCTCTTTGACGAGCAAGAGTAATAGCAGTATTAGTTAAGTTAAACCCGTCAAAGGAAGCATAAAGTCTACCTTTATCTTTTAAGTCAATTAATTTTTCAATTCTGAGGTTCAGCAGATACATATTAGGCAATCTATTAGAACCGAATTTTTGAATAAGCACTTCAGCAGGTTCATAAGCTAATACTTCTTTTTCATATGAGGGGTCTGTAGCTTTCAATGGTAATATATAGCCTTGGCGTGCAATCAAAACGCCCGAGATATTTATATCATAAGGCAATTGATACATAGCTCCCATTTTGAATAACCATTTAGAATTCATATAAACATCCACTGCTCCACTTCCAGTTGCTTGATAAGCGAATTCCTCTCCATTAACCATATCAACCGGTGAATGATCGGTCGGGTCTTGATAAGAATTTCTGGAATCATAATGAACTTTCCAGGTCTGGAATGTAACAGAACTATCTGCCATCCATTTTTTGCTTAATCTCTTTTTAACAGTTATTTCTAATCCTTTGTAATCTTGCCAGAAATCAGGTCTTTTTGTATAATAACCGGAACCACTCCAATAGAGCACCTTGCTGTAATCAAGGTCCCAGAATGTAAAGTTCCCATATCCGGGTACCGAAATAACACCTGCTTGAACCCAATCATCATTACTTGCTACTACGAATTCATCAGGAACCGGATTCCCTTGCCCATCTGAACACCAAGTATTTGCATTCTTGCAAATTAAATATCTACTCCAATTATATTGATCCATTTTCCTGTAAATAAAATTAGCACCAACAGCAAAATTTTCAGCTACCTCTCTCTCAACACCAGCAAGAAATTCAAAAGTCCTTTCGGGAGATAAATTAGGGTCTATCAAATGCTTAGCGTCAAATAAACTTCCTCTATAATCATAAGTAAACTGATAAGTTAGCTCATTAGCCTGAATCTTCTGATCTCCGTTGACATCGTTCCATCTAAATTGATTAAAACCATAATTATAGAATTGGTAAGCAGGATCAGGTGTTAATTGAGAACCATAAATTGAAAAATTAGCACGCGCAACAGTTTTCCCATTTCCACTTATATCATAGGTTGCTCCCAAACGAGGAGAAATGAAATTCCAAGTAAAATTATATTTTTCAGCTTCTTGAATGCTTGATGGGAAATTATAATCAACTCCACCAATATTTCTTGCCCAATCAATATTATTTGCTGGAATCTTAAAATCATTCACGCCACCCCATTGTCTATCAAAACGCACTCCTAAATTGAGAGTAAGTCTTCCTCTGGTAAATAAATCTTGTGCATAAGCGGAGAATCTTTGAGCCCAGTATTCCATTCCCATATGTCTCCAGATTCTAACTCTATAAGGCTCGCCATTATATAAATAGCCATATCCACCATTTCCGTATCCGGTCTGTGAAGTAATTGTAGTCGTTTTGTATTCAACTCCGAACTTGAATTCATGGTTTCCACCTAATATGTTCTCTCTGTAGTAGTCAGCTAAAAAATCTGTATAAATTTGCGGTCTTCCAGTCTCATAGTAAAGATAAGTATTCCAAGCTCTGTTTATAGCTACATCTCTATAAACTTCTGTATTCCTTCCTCCTATTGGTTCCAATTTGAAGCCCATCGGACTATATGAGAATTTAGCAGATAAAAATAAATCCCTTCCTACTGTAAATTCATCCTGAATTTTAAAAACATAGCTCGGTCCGGTTTGATGCCAAGTAGCTGACCTGTCATCTAAATAACCGCCTGTTCTTCTTCTTCCATCTTTAACTTTATCAGCAAAAACAGTATAAAACTCAAGCCGATGATTACCTAACTGACTGTTTAATTTAAGGTTGTATGTTTTCAAATCTGTATCATCTCTGGCTCCCGTTATATTAACTAATTGAATATTTTGAAAACCCGCTGAACCCCAAAACCAAAATTTAGATTTGCTAATCGGACCGCCAACATTAAAACCATAATCCATAATCTGATGAACTCTGTTGCCAACTAATCCTGCCTCTTTTACTTCTTTTGTTACATTTTCACTTTGGAAATCCTCACTTGTAAAGTAAAATCTTCCACCACCGGAGAATTTATCCCCGCCTCTTTTTGTAACAAAATTAATATTTATTCCGCCCGTAACAGCTGTTACATCATTTGCTGCTGTCTGAATCTGCATTTCTTCAAACATATCAAAATCATAATACATCGGAGAAGCACCGACTGCCGCCGGATCAGAAATATTCACTCCATCAATGTTCCACTGAGCATTATCACCAGAATCTCCTCTTCCACTAAAATTAGATTGCTGTCCGGATTCATTACCACCAATATTCTCCCTGTCAACCATAACCCCCGGCGCCAATTGTAATATTACCCAAGGATCTCTTGCTGTCGGTAATTCTTGTAAAGTATCTCGGGTAACATTAGATGCCACCGTCGCTTTCAATGGATCTATTAATGGAGTCGCTGCCACTACTTCTACTACCGTATCTATCTTCCCTAACTTCATCGTGAAAGAAAGTGAAGTGTTCACTCCTACCGTTACTTTTATGTTTGATTGAACCACTGTCTCAAATCCCTCTAACTCACATTTGACTGTATAATCTTTTCCCGGAGGCAATGATAAGAACCTGAATTTCCCTTCCGCTGATGTCATCGTAGATAAATTAACCCCCGTAGCATCTGATTTCACAGAAACCGTTACTCCCGGTATAGGTTGATTATTCTCATCCAAAACGGTTCCATAAATGTTTCCCGTTCTCTCTTGAGAATAAATCAATCCCGCCCAGCTTAAAGCAATTAACAAAAACAACACATATTTACGCATAAGCGAACCTCCTTTTTTAATTTTTTCTAATTTTTAATTATTCTTTCCTATTGACAATGTTTGTGCCATTTATCTTATTTTAAAAAAGCTTGATATTCCTTAATTTCTCCATCCTTATATTCAATTTTCCTAATATCTTAATTCATTAGTTTGAATTTTATTAATTATACTATAAAAGAAAAGAATTAAAAATAAAAAAGCACTTCAGCTTTTTGTTTTTGAGACATCCATTTTTCTCAATATGAATTTGATCTCCTCTTGATTTGGATTAATTTCTAAAGATTCTTCCAAAAGCTTCTTCCCATCTTCCATTCTTTCTAATTTAACATATAATAAGCCTAAAGCATTTAAATTATTTATATTTCTTGAAATCCTCAATGATTCAAGATAATTTTTTTCTGCTTTTTCATAATCTTGATTGGCTTCATAAACTTTTCCGCAAAGGTAATAAAAATCAGCATCTTTATCCTTTATATTTGCATTTTCAATAAAGCTTATAGCTTCATCAAGCTTTTTTAAAGCTGTATATACTTCAAGCATTCTCTTAGCTGCCGGAAGAAAGTCCCCTTTTGTCTCATTAACTTTTCTATAATATCCTAAAGCAGAAGAATAATCTCCAATTGCATAATATTCATCTCCTATAATCTGCCATATCAAAAATTCATTCTTGGAAGGGATTATCTTTGCCGCATAATTAGGTCTTCCTATAACTGCAATTGAAGATATATCAAAATAAGTTTCCTTATAAGCTATTTTGTTCCCTTTATTATTATATAATTCTACGGAAACATTATACCTACCTGCTGTAAATTCGCTTGCTCTTACTTTAATTAATTCTTCATAGTATCCATCTATAATATCTACATTCTTAGAAAAGGTTTTGATAATTTTGGCTCCATCATTAATATTAATTTTTATAAAATAGCTTCCCTGCAATAGATTCTTTGCTCCATAATACAAATAAATTGAATCTGACTGAGTAAATACATTTATCGGCTGCACTTTTAATAAATTAGATGAAATCTTATATGGTTTAATATCTTCCGAAAAGTCTTTATCCAAATCATAAGCAAAGATAATATCAGAAATCATCACATCTTTTTTTGGAATTTCTAAATTAGCTTCCGCAAAAGTAAACTCCTTAGAAAGAGTATTTTTTACTAAGACTTGAATCTTATAAGAACCTGTAATAATAGGAACTATATCTTCTATAATCAAACCGCTCTTTTTTATTGCATCAAATTGCCCTTCATCAAAATAAAGGGAATAATTTTTCTTATACTGAAAAATAATTTTATCATTCATATCTTTTATAGCTCCATTCAATTCCAAATTCGTATAATATTTATCTTTATATGTATCAACTGAAAGCGTTTTCAATTCAATAGCATAATGAACAAATGAGTATTCTGATGCTCTTATCGGCTGAATAGAAAAAATATTTTTATTGCTTATATAATTCACACTATACTCAACATCTACGATACCTTTATATTTAGAAAAGTTTCTTGCATATTCAGTATCAATTCTTTCTTTAGGCAATTCCATTATATCTTTTGTTAAAAGTGCAGTTTTTGCTGTCGGCTGATAATTGTAAGGAATTTCGCCCGGTATAGGCGATAAAGCTACATCTGCTAATGATGGACTTAATTCCTTTAGCTTTTCATATAATTTTTCATAATCAAAAACATTATAAGCTTGTCTTTGAAGAAATAAACTATCCGGACCATCTATAAGGGGATCATACAATTTATATTCGCCCGAACCCCCTTTTCTATAAAATACAAGCGCAAAATGGCTCGGTAATTTTGAACCTTGCTCTCCATAATAATACCAAATTTCAGCAGGATAAACATCAATAGTTTCTATTTTAGTTTTTGAGATTGGTTCCCCTAATATTATATAAAATTTGCCTCTATCAGTCATCCAACCCGGTCTGGCACCATCTCTGAGATATCTATTAGCCCACTGAAATCTTCTTATATGCTCCTGTTTGAATTCATTCTCTGCAGTACCCGGCGTCGGGTCCCTCCTCTTCCAAAAGGCTTCTATAAATAAATCCCTACTTTTATCATCTGTCAATGATAAAAATATTTCTCATTCAATGGGCGTAATGATATAATAAACTAAATCCATCCATTCCTTATATTTCTTTGGCAATAGCTTTAAAATATCCTTCTCTGAAATTTTATTTTTACTTGCTTCATTCTCTTTGCTATATACAAATGCAGAAAAATTTAAAGAATTAAATATTAAGCCCACTATAACCAAGAATATTAAATTTAATTTTCGCTTCATCTTTTAATAATATCATGAATCAGCGAATAGGAAAATAGAGTAAATAGAGTTTATAGAGTTTATAGAGTTGAGAGTTTATAGAGTTCCACCAACACTTCCTTTTTGACAATATTGTTATCATATGATAATTCATTTCAAAAGAACTTATTGTTATGAATTGGTAGGATTGGTGGAATTATATAAACTTTTAACTCTCAACTCTGCTAACTCATTCCCTTTATTTCCTAAATTAGGTAGAATTCAAGCTTTTGATGGTAGTAATTGTGGAACTCTCAACTCTACAAACTCTATAAACTC
>CAYREJ010000131.1:0-7067 GCA_964423235.1 uncultured Acidobacteriota bacterium
TAATCATAGTTAAAAGGCAAAATTATGCTTTAGTCGGAGAAAACTAACCAGTTACGCCAGTTTGCAAATAGTCAGTTTTTTCCAAATCCTAAAAGCCAATGGCAAAAAAATAGAAACCACAAAGATCATAAAGATGGCACAAAGATCACAAAGAAAGATATATTTTATAGAAAAAACTTTGTGTGCTTTGTGATAACTTTGTGTCCTTTGTGATAACTTTGTGCCCTCTGTGGTTAATAAATAAAAATTATAAATAGCATCAGGGGACTCAAAGTAATAATTTTTGAGCAAACTAACCGATTACAATATTATTAATCTTAATAAATTCACCACAAAGATACGAAAAACAGAGAGAAAAAAATGTCTCTATGAGCTCTGCGTCTCTGTTTAAAATAGCTATTTCTTTTTTAACACAAATGCTATAATGTAGTAAAAATTATTAAAAAGAATATCTTAATAGCTAATTACTATGCAGACAGAAAATTTTAAAATTACAAGAATTCTGATAAAAGGAAAACCAGGTATTGGAAAAACAACCCTCATTAAAGCCATTTCTGAAAAGTTTCCAAAAGATATTATAAAAGGATTTTATACTATTGAAGTAAGGGAAAAGGGAGAAAGAATTGGTTTTGACATTATTAATTTTAATGGGAAAAAATCAATTTTAGCACGAAAAAATCTTAATTCTCCTTACCATGTAGGAAAGTATGCTGTAGATTTAGTATCTTTCGAAAACATTGCTTTACCTTCATTGGTTCCAGATAAATCAACTAAATTATTTATTATAGATGAAATAGGAAAAATGGAATGTTTTTCTAATAAATTTAAAAGCAAAATTAAAGCTCTATTTCTCCAGCATTATTCTGTAATAGCGACTGTTCCAATCTATCATTTACCAATAATTGATGAAATATTAAATTCTCAAAAGTGCCAAATCATAGAAATAAATTTATCCAATAGAAATTCTCTCTTAAATTATTTATTATCCCTTTTAAAATAAAAAATATTGGATCGGCTTCCTTTTTATTACAAGTTTCTTTATCACCTAATATCTTTTTATCCCCTATAACCTATTACCTATCACCTACCACCTATCAAATCAAATATTTTTAATTCAGATATAGACCAATGAAATTTTTTGCTTATACCCCTTTGCAAAATCTTTATATATCTTGCTTTAATATCATTCATCCATATATCTTGACTGGCTGTTTTTGGAGCTGAAAAAAGCTCCATAAGATATTCACTCTTAGAATATTCTATGGGAACGGGAAGCCAATTTTTGCCATCCGAAGAAACTCTCACATTAAAATTAATTCCGTAGTTCGAGCAATTCTCTCCCGTATACAAAGAAATTTTTGATATAACCCGCTGCTTCCCCAAATCTATTTGAATGAATTCACCATCCAGCTTAGCCCTACCGGAATCCCAAGCAGTAGATAAATTATTATCTATCATTAAGAACGCCTTCTCAGAATTATTGCTAACTTCTAATTTAATGCCTTCATCAGGAACAACCTCTAAAAATTCTGCCTTGGATTCTTTTTCTCTTGAATAATTATTAAATTCTAATTTATAAATAATATCGTCCCCAAAATATGCTTGAAAAGCATTTTCATCAGTAAATGTATATTGAAATCTTTTAATAAATTTAAATTCATTAAATATTTTTTCTATCTTCCTTATTACTTTTGCTGCTGCTTTCTCATTAGGAAACATCTTTAAATGTATAATCACATAATTAACTTTCAAGGCTTTTAGCATATCTAAGGTGCTTATATTAGGGAAATTATTAAAATTTTCTCTCAAGAAATGCGCCGAACAAGGAATAAACCCGCTATATCCATTAATAATTTTTTTCTTATGATAAATTGATAAATACATATAGATTGCTTCTTTATGTATTTCAGGGAAGAAGGGATATTCTAATATTACTGCATCATCTATATTGTCCTTTATCCAAATATAAGTAGGGGGAATATTCTTGCTGCTACCCACCGGAATGACTACTGAGCTAAGTGGTATTGAAAGATATTCAAGATTAATAAAAAATAAGATTATTGCCATTAATATATATTTTGCTGGCATATTTTTGAATTTTTCAATTAATTTAGCAGAACCAAAACCTGCTAAAATAGCAATTCCAAAAAGCACAAACACGGCATATCTGCCTGGCTGCCTTATTCCAGCAAATCCTATTAAATAATTATAGAATAAACTGAAAGGGAAGAATTTACTACTTATATAATTGCCCATAAAGCCAAAACCTTTACCAAATGATAAAAACAATGCCCAAACTGTAAGGTATAAATATAATAATTTTATTTTATCTTCAAGTCCTTTAATATTTTTTGACACTTTATAAATTAAGCATAAAAGCATAATGATAAAAAGATTTAAAACAAATCTGCATAATGCTCTTAAAGGATATTTAAACAAATTGATCTTAATATAAAATTCCGTAGAGAGAATAATTAAGAAAATAAAAATTAAATTCGCTATTGTAAAAAGAAAAAGAAATATTTTGAATGAAGGAATTAATTTAAGCCAAATTCTATTTTTTTTGCTATTATAAATGAGATTATTCTTTTCCCCAATTAAAGAAAAAATTGCTAAAGATAAAGCTAAGAGCCCGGGAAAAAGATATTTTTCATGGGAACCAAAATTGGAAAGAAGTTTTCCAAAAAGAATATTTTGAGGCAGGGGAGCTAAATAATTTTGCAGTTCAGCACCAAATAATAAAGGTCTCTTAAAATTGAATTTTATAAAATTTTTCATATAGGGAATAGAAAGTAGGGATAAAAAAATTGCGGTAATAAAAAGAGGAAGAATTAGTTTCAATAAGGAATTCAGATTAATTCTTTTATAAATAATTACGAATAGAGGGAAAACAAAGATAAGGATTGAAATAGAAAACAAACCATAGTAAATAGAAGAAAGAGCTTGCAAAAGGAAAAAAAATGAAAACCATATAGAATCTTTAAATTTATTATTCTCAAAGAATTTATGAAGACAAAGAAAATAAAGAGGTATCCACATAGAAGCTAATAGTTGAATATGGGATATATGCATCATTTTATAAGAACTAAAAGAAAATATCAGTCCGCTAATGATACCTGCAAAAGGATTATTTGTTAACTTATAAGCCAGCAAGAATATGCTATAGGCATTAATTACAAATGAAATAACAAGAATAGCATTATAACTAAATATAGGATTTTTTGTGATAAGATAGAAGGGATATGCTAAAAAAGCAAGGGGAAGCATGTGATCGGAAAAGGAAATTGTATTATTATATGGATAATAAAAATTAGCATTAAAAACATTAAGAGGGTCGTGAAATATTTTATCTCCGACCCAGAAAAGAATATATGTATTTAAGAGAGGGTCTCCAACATCGTGAACCCGATTAAAAGGATATATAGAAAAGGGATAAAGCTGGATTATGGTAATTAAAACAAAAAAAAGGAGATACTTGAAATGATCTCGCATCATTAATTGATGATTATTTGACATATCCTAAAGATTTCAAAATTTCAGTTGTTTCTTTGTCAATTTCCTGTTCTTTTAATTGATGAGGTTTTATCTTCTCTTCCTTAATTAAAAAATTTAGAGAAGCTATAAATTTTTTTGATATATCAGGTAAGATTTCTATATTATTTTGCTCTTTAGGATCATTATTCAAATTGAAATAATAATATATTTCGCCTTTTCCATTATCTTCATAAATAAATTTAAAATCTTTTCCCCTAATGGCTCTTAGCTTAATATTATCTTCAGTAAGTCTTTCAGTAAATGCATAATTATCTTTTTTATTATTTCTATTGAATATTAACTTTGCGATGGGTGAACCTTGGAGAATAATAGATTTATCCTTTATTCCTATTAATTGAAGGATGGTAGGAAAAATATCAATAGATTGGACTTGATTATAAATTATTTTGCCTTTTTGAGCATTTGCCGGTAATTTTATTATTAAAGGTATTAGAAGAAGCTCATCGTATAAGGTATGGCTATGCAATCCTATTTTTCCGTGCTCGCCAAATTCTTCTCCA
Source organism: uncultured Acidobacteriota bacterium (assembly GCA_964423235.1). GTDB lineage: Bacteria > Acidobacteriota > HRBIN11 > MFGW01 > MFGW01 > CAYREJ01. The sequence continues at coordinate 4,056 of CAYREJ010000131.1, forward strand.
TGATCAGAAGTAAAAATTATTAATGAATTATCGTATAAGCCATTCTTTTTTAAATAAGAGAAGAATTTTCCCAGAGAATTATCCACTTCTCTTATTTCGCCATCATAAAGAGAAATTATATGATTTTTATCTTCAGGGCTTATTTTTAACGAGCCATTATTAATAGCATCAATTGTAGATAGAGAGCCATCAATATTCCCTTTATATCCAGAATCAAATATCTTATCAAAAGGAGGCTCCGGAGTATATGGTGCATGCGGCTTATATGAATGAAAAAAAATGAAAAAATTTAAACCTTTATTTTTTTCTATAAAATTTATTGCTTCATTTACCTTTTTCTCCACATCATATTTCGGGGCAGTATATTCAGTGTAAATTTCAAAACCTTTTGAAAACCCATAATTTGAATTTAATTGACCTCCGCCAGTAATAGCCCAAGTTTTATAATTTTTGTTATAAAGGACTTCAGCTAATGTAGTTATTTTATTATCCAATCTACTTCCTTTTAATAAATATATTTTATGAAAAGAAGGATATAAAGAAGTCATCAAAGACATATGAGAAGCTAATGTGAAAGGAGCTTGAGCTACTACTTGTTTAAAAAGGATACCATCGCTTGCTAATTTATCAATATTTGGAGTTGTCTTTCTATAATATCCGTAGGAACTTAAATGGTCAGCTCTCAATGTATCTATTGAAATTAATATAACATTAGGTCTTTTTGGAACCTTCTCTTTTATTTTTATTAAAGTAGGATTTACCCAAGCTGGATTGTATGAATTTGGCTTTATTCCGATGTAAACAGTATTAAATATTAAATTTATTTTCTTGCCAGCGTAAGAATCTAAATTGATTCTATCTTCATAGCACTTCCTATCCTTTTTATAAATAGCCGGTTTTAATATCGCTTTGTAAAGTAATTGGACTTTGTTTTTGTCCTCTGAAATTAAGATTTTGAAAACCTCTGCTCCTTTTGCATTTTCCCAATTTTTATTTGCAATACAATATCCAAATTCTAAAAATTCATTTTTTTCTATTGAAACTGGATAAGAAAATTTTGAAAAAGGAGGGACTAAAATAGCATTATAAGTTCTTAATCCCGGACCTGAACCGGGCGCTGATGATATAGTAATTTTCTCTTTCTTAATTAATCCTTTGCCATTATAAATTTCAATCCTATGAAGATCATCTATTAATCTCCGAATAGAGACTCCATCTTTATTAGCAATTTTTGATTCGCTTAGCTTAAATATAAATCCTACTGCAATAAGAAAAATTATTGGAAATATTATTTTCTTCATATTTTTTTGTTAATATCCTAAAGAACGAAGACGCTCTTCTATGTCAGAAGGCAAATTTTGGCGCTGATGCAGCAAAAGTTTCTTATTAACCTCTGTAGAAAAAGATTTTATTTCTTCAATGAGTTCAAGTTTATATTTTCCTTGAATTTCATTAAATAAATTTTTGCCTTCTTTAAGGTCTTCTCCGATAATGTATAATTCATATCTATCAATATCAAGAGAGTAAATTAAATGCATATCTCCTTTTATTATTGAAAATCGCTTCTTTAAATATTTTTTATCTTTGCTGGAATAATATATTGCCATAGATTTAATAATTTCATTGGTATTATTAACATTTTTGTCGATTAAGTCAAGAAGATTTCTTCCCTTCCACTCTTTCAGAACTGGATAATGAAAGTAAGCCATTGCAGTCGGAGCTATGTCAAGAGTAGAAACATAATTTTTTATAATCTTCCCATGATGAATTCCATCTTTTATTATAAAAGGTATCCGAAGCTGAGTTAAATATACTTGGCTTTCGTGTCCAACTATCCCTTTTTCTCCGAGAGCCTCTCCGTGATCAGCAAGAAAAATTATTAAAGTCTCATCGTATAATTTAGCTGATTTAAGCCAATGCATTAATTTGCCTATTGCCTCATCTATATTTTCTACTTCTAAAGCATAGTTATTCTTTATTTCTGCAAGGCTTTGTTCAGCATTGCCTATAAAATTAAGCTTTAATTCTTTTATGTCATTCTTTTCATTATCAATTTTAAAGACTAAAGAATCTGAAAAAATGAATTGATCTTCTTCTCTCTTAAAATCTCCTATCGGCTTTATATCTAAATCTTTATTATTAAATTCTATTCTTAATCTATATAAGATTTTTTTATTGCCTTTATTTTTTAATCCTGTAAATTTGAGATAATTCAACCCGGGCTTCAGATTCAAATCAATGGAATTATTTTCTTTGAGGCGAATAATAAATTTCCTTATTAGAGAATTATTAAATTCTAATTGAAGATCAGCTTCAGCATCCTTTGGCATATAGGGCTCATGAGTGTCAGAGTAATGGAGCCAAATAAAAAAGGGCGATTTATAATTTTCCCCAAGCCAGGAAAATACCTCTTCATTTAATTCATCAGCAAACAAGTAAGGTCTTTTAAAATTTTTAGGTATGCCATAATAATAATCAAAACCTTTTGATAATCCAAAAAAAGATTCTAAAACCCCTAAAGAAGTAAAAGCGGCTGTTTGGAATCCTGCTGATTTAAAGCTTTCCTGAAGAGAATGATTATTTTGAGTAAGGATATCATTATTGGTAAAAATATCAAGTTCCCATGGATAGCGTGAATAAAGCATAGATGTGTGAGAAGGCAAGGTTATCGGCATAGCAGCGAAAGCATTTTTGAATATAATTCCTTCTTTAGCTAATTTATCAATGTTAGGCGTTTTTATTTGCTTATTTCCATAACATCCTAAATAATCTTGCCTCAAGGCATCAGCAGTGATTAAAATAAAATTCTTATATTTTGGTAATGAAACAAAACAAGAGATAATTAAATAAAATATTAAAAACAAGATGAGGCAGTATTTTTTCATTAAATAAATTTATCAAACAAAAAGATAATATTATTTTACCACAAAGCACACAAAGTTATCACTAAGGGCACAGTATCTGGTCAGTTTTCTACAAAATTATTATTTTGAGATTATTTTATGCTTTTTA
>CAYREJ010000132.1:0-7001 GCA_964423235.1 uncultured Acidobacteriota bacterium
TTCCTCTCTGATGATATAATTCTATTATCTTCTCTGCTTTTAAATACTCCTCTTTACCTGCATTATTAAATTTATCTGATATGTAGCTGGTCAATTTTCTGCAAAATTATTGCTTTGAGAGCACCTTATTCTATTTATAGTTTATATTTTTTAACCACAAAGCACACAAAGTAGCCACAAAGGACACAAAGTTTTTTCTATAAAATATATTTTTCTTTGTGATCTTTGTGGTTTATAATTTTTTTGCTGTTGGATTTGCTTTTAGAATCTGTAGAAAATTGACCAGATACCGAAATACTTTGCGAGTTAGTTTTTCAAACCCGCTAACTCGTCAACTCGTTAATAAAATACATTTAATTACAATATGTATCTACTTAAATCTTCATTCTTTATAATATCTGCGAGCATCTTCTTTACATATTCTTTCGTTATTACTACTTTTTGTCCTTGAATTTCCGTAGCATTGAAGGATACTTCATCTAAAACTTTTTCCATGATTGTATGAAGCCTTCTTGCGCCTATATTTTCAGTTTTTTCATTTACATAAGCAGCATAATAAGCTATTTCCTTAATAGCATCTTCTTCAAATTCAAGGATGACATCTTCAGCTTCTAATAGGGCTTTATACTGTTTAATTAAAGCATTCTGAGGTTCTTTTAAGATTCTGATGAAATCATCAGCGGTTAAAGCATCTAATTCTACTCTGATGGGAAAGCGTCCTTGTAGTTCTGGTATTAAGTCTGATGGTTTGGCAACATGGAAAGCGCCAGCAGCTATAAAAAGAATGTGATTAGTTCTAACTATTCCGTATCTGGTATTCACAGCAGTTCCTTCAATAATTGGCAAAAGGTCTCTCTGAACCCCTTCACGACTCACATCCGGACCATGTCCATGCTCTCTCCCTGCTATCTTATCTAACTCATCTATAAATACTATCCCACTTTGTTCAACCCTTCTTATAGATTCTCGGGCTATTTGATCCATATCCACCAACTTCTCTTGCTCTTCTTGAATAAAATATTCCAAAGCTTCAGGAACTTTCATCTTCCTTTTTTTAGTTTTTCCTGTAAGTATTCCCGGCAATAATTCCCTTATACTAATGTCAATATCTTCTATGCCAGTGCTACTAAAAATAGAAAAAGAAGAAAAATTCTTCTCCTGCACTTCAATCTCTACATATTTATTATCTAACTTGCCGCTTTTTAATTGCTGTCTTAATTTCTCTCGTGATTCATGATAAGAATTTTGTAAAGCAGTTTTTTCTTCTATTGAAACGCTGGGTGGAATCTTGAATGGCAATAATATATCCAATAATCTCTCTTCACTACTTTTGACCGCACGATGCCGAACAGCTTCATATTGTTCTTGTTTTACCATTGAAACAGCAATATCTGTCAAATCTCTTATTATTGATTCTACATCTCTACCAACATATCCAACTTCTGTATATTTAGAAGCTTCCACTTTTATAAAAGGAGACCTTACCAATTTAGCTAAACGACGAGCTATCTCAGTTTTTCCGACTCCAGTCGGTCCTATCATAATTATATTCTTCGGAGCAATCTCATCAGCTATCTCCGGCGGCAAAACTTGCCGCCTCATTCTATTTCTCAAGGCAATTGCTACTGCCCTTTTCGCTGCTTTTTGCCCAATTATATACTTATCCAATTCTTTAACTATTTTCGCCGGAGTCAAATCCGGGTCTAAAATTGGTTCTTTTAATGAATATATAGCTTCTTGTTTCATAATGACTCCACTGTTATATTATCATTTGTATAAATGCATATGGAAGAAGCTATTTTCAAAGCTTCTTCAGCTATTTCTTTAGCATTTAAATTTGTATATTTTATTAAAGCTTTTGCGGCAGCTAAAGCATAAGGACCGCCGGAACCAATAGCTAATAATCCATCATCAGGCTCTATTAAATCACCGTTTCCGGATATTAAATAGCTATGCTGCTTATCTGCAACTATTAATAATGCTTCTAATCTTCTTAGAATTTTATCAGTCCTCCATTCTTTTGCTAATTCAACCGAAGCCCTTTGAATATTACCATGAAATTCTTCCAGCTTCTGCTCAAATTTATTAAATAGCGCCATACCATCAGCAGCTGAACCAGCAAATCCAGCTAATATCCTATCTGAGTATAATTTCCTTATTTTTTTTGCACCTTGCTTAATTTTGGTCTCACCAATAGTTACTTGACCATCACCAGCCATCGCTACTTCATCTTTTAATCTTATGCATAAAATTGTAGTTTCTCTTATCATATTCTTTTATTATTAATATCTTCCCCAAGTTAATGCAAATCCAACTACATTAGCAAAATTTTTATAAGTGCCATTATATCCAAAATGACTTTGTCCTTTAGTGTCTGCTTTCATAAAAAAGATGAGAAGATCATATATTTCAAGATTGACATTCCCTTTTAGCATTCCAATACCGAAACTAAGACCCAATCTGCTTGCATCAGGTAATATCGGATCTATTGATTTAACCGGAACCGGCGTCTTATCATAATATATCCCTGAACGCAATTTTAAATTGGTCTCAATTATTTTCTCCAATCCTATTCTTATACTAAAAGAATTCTTATAATCTTCTTTTATTGTAGTATCAAAAATGTCTCTATCTATAAAATCTATTAGAATATTTTGCATTACATTCCAAGAAACCCAATTAATATCTAATTCCCCATATAAATCTTCATCAAACTGATATGCAAATCCTAAAGATAATATAGATGGAAATGATAAATTAGTTTTTACTGGAACTTCACCTTCAGGAAACATTTTCTTTATAATATCATTTAATTCAGGACTCGTCAAGGGAATTATATCAAATTTGCCCTTGCCGGAATAATCTGCTGTTAATTTGTGCCGATATGAAATACCAAATCTATAATTACTATTTATTTTGTATATCAAGCCAAGATTTAAAGAAAAATCCCAAGCTCTGCTGGATTCAATTTTTAAATGAGCTACATCAAAGATGCCTCCTAATTCAGGTACATAAAATGGAATATTCCTCTCTAATATCAAAGAGCTTTCTCTTAATTCTATTCCTAAACCCAAGCCTAAATTGTCATTAACACTATATGCAATTGAAGGATTAATAGATAAACTCTTAAGTTGACTATGCTGAGATATAAAGCGACCTGAAAATTTTTCTCTTTCCTTCCATTCTGTTTCCAAACCAAAAGCTGAAAAAACACCTACTCCTAATGTAATTTTATTATTCAATGGCTTTAAATAATAAATATCAGGAATGAAAAATGTTTTTGAATCCAATTTCTCTTTTACAGAGGCTCCCGGAAAAGGGTTTGCTCCGGTAAATGAGCCGCTGGTAAAAATTAAATTTCCTCCTGCGTATAATTCTTCTTTCGTCAAAAAGGCTATCCCAGCTACATTATAAAAAATTGCGGACGGATCATCAGCAGTAGCTGTAAAAGCTCCAGCCATCGCACTTGCTTTCGCTCCTTGCTCAAAAATACTGTAGCCAGAACTGAAAACATACTTAGCAGTCAATAAAAGTGCCATTAAAAAAACTATTTTAAATTTCATAATGCTTTCTCCTTGCTTTTCTAAATATTTAATTATAAAGATAATTCTTTTCTAACTTCAGCAGTAGCTTCTACTATAACTCTTAATTTGCCAATAGCTTCTTCTATAGTTCTTGTTTTCAATCCGCAATCAGGGTCTATCCATAACTTCTCTTTCTGCATTAATTTAAAAGCACTTTTTATCCTTTCTACTACTGTATTTTTATCTTCTACTATATGACTGTGAACATCTACCACTCCAAAACTCATATCTTTGGTAAATGGATATTTCTCTATCAACTTTAAGAAATCTAAATTGCTATTTGACATTTCTAAATCAAAATTATCAACTGGGCTTCGCAACATTTCCGGGTATATTGTTTCAAAAGCTCCATAGCATATATGAGAAATAAAATAAGCTGGCAATCCATCTATAACATTATGCATAGCTTCTATGGCAATGGATAATTCTTGAGGGCGTGCCGAAGTAGCAGGCTCGTCAATTTGTATAATTTTAGCCCCAGCCTCAATTAACGATTCCACTTCTTTTCTTATTTCTTTTGATAAAGCTATACAAGCTTCTTCTCTGCTATCATAATTTTCATTAAAAGACCAATCCATCATCGTGTAAGGACCGGTTAACATCCCTTTTACAGGCTTATTAGAATGAGATTGTGCAAACTTCCACCATTCAACCGTGATGGGCTTCTTCCATCTTATCTCACTTACTATTATCGGTTTATGATAATATCTATTCCCATAAGAACGAACTAATCCCCCTATCTTAAACCCATCCATTTGCTGGGCAAAATATTCCACCATATCCCCTCTGTACATCTCTCCATCTACAAAAACATCTATCCCAAGCTCATTTTGCTTCTCTAACCAAAATACGGTTGCCCTCTCTTCCAATTTTTTCAACTCCCTCTCTTGAATCTTTCCCTTAGCAAAATCCCTTCGTCCTTCCAATAAATAGTCCGGCTTCGGAAAGCTTCCTACCGAAGTTGTAGGCAATATTGGTAAGTCTATTCCTAAAGCTTTTAATTTTTCTCTCATTAACACCTCCAGTCATTTTTTTCTTTCATATCAATTTAGATATTCCCTTATCCTGCACATATTTACAAGCTTTATATATGCTCTATCTCGTGGAAGTAATTCCAATCCACAACTTGGATTAATATATACTCCTTCCAATTTCAAAGAAGAAATAATTCTGCCTGCTTCTTCTGCTATTTTTTTTATGTCTTCTATTTTAGTATTTCTTCCATCTATTAATCCTAAAGCTAAATTTTTATCTGTCCCTTCAGTAATTATATAATCAGTCAAATTTGAACTATATGTAAAATCAATACCTAATATATCTACTCTCGATTTCTGTAATTCTGAATATAATGGCTTTACATCTCCAAAGTAAGTAAAAAGAGCTATTTTAGATGTTCCTTTTCTTTCCCAAATTATTTCTAAACATCTCTTTAATACCGGTAATTCTTTTTTATTCATTAAAATAGCTGGCTCATCAATCTGAATTAATTCGGCTCCTTTTCCTGATAATTCTTCAATTTCTTCACTCAAAGCAATTGCATAATCAATAGCGGTATCTTCAATATTTTTATATTTATCAGTTTCTATAATTGTATATTTTGCAAGAGTATATGGACCAGTCAAAACCGCTTTAACAGGCTTTGTTGATATGGATTTAGCATATTCATATTCTGGGGTAATTATAGGTTTATCCCTTTTAATTTTTCCAATTGCTACTGGTTGCCTGAAATAAAAATTTGTATCAAAATATCTTAACAAACCATTAATCTTGATCCCATTAAGTTTTTCGGCGATATGCGAGAAAGGGCAATACCACCTTATTAATCCATCAGTAATTACATCAAGACCTGCTTTAATTTGTTCTTGAACTACTTCTTTAACCACTAAATCCTCAACTTCCTTTAATTTCTCATCGTTTAAAATACCCTTTTCCCAGTCCGCAATTGCCTTCCTCAAAACTTGCTTCTCCGGCTCATCTCCTATTCTCGGATATCCACCAGAATTAGCTAATATTATTCTCATTGTTCTTCTCCTCATTAATAATAAATAAATATTTTACTTTAATTAAATTAATTTAGCAATGATAATAGAGTTTATAGAGTTGAGAGTTGTGAGTTGAGAGTTCCTCAAATTCTGACTTTTTCTCAGGAATATGATCTTTAAGAAGCAATGATTAATAAGAGTTTATAGAGTTAAGGATTTAGAGTTTTACTAATTCTTATTTTTTGGAGGAATATAACCTATTAAAAGAAATAATTTATGGGACAAAGGTAAGAAATGGTGGAACTCTCAACTCTATAAACTCTATAAACTCTATAAACTAAATTTGACATTACTATACAGATAGTATATAGTTTAGTATAAAAATATAAGTGGAGAGGTGCTGGAGTGGTCTAACAGGGCTGCCTGCTAAGCAGTTGTTCTCCTGAATAGGGGGACCGAGGGTTCGAATCCCTCCCTCTCCGCCATTTTCCTATTTTGGCATTTGGAGCATGAGCCTCGCTCAGCGTTAGTAGAAACAATGATTTTATATGGATTTAAGAAGTCAAAGAAGAAGACGTGATCGCACAAGCTGAAGTTCTAACCAACATTTTTAGTATTTATTTAGATCCAAAAGAAGCAACCGAAGAATTAGATCATTTAAACCTTTAAAGAGAAAAATTCAATATGAGTAAAATGAGTAAAGTAAAATATAAACCAATAAAAGAAAAAATTGCAGTTAAACCAGAAGGAAAAACTGGATATATTAGAGATTTAGGAACAGCAACTTATATCTCGGTAGAAAAGAAAAGAAGGGATTTTGGAGCGCATCTTACTTCTATAGATATTTTCAAGAAATTTATTTTTCCAGAAATAAAAAATATCCTCTACAAATATATATGGGTGGATTTATTTGCTGGAGAAGGCAATTTAATTCTCCCAATACTTGAAGCAGTCCCCCAAAATAAGAGGGTGGATTTTTTCAAAGAACATATTTTTCTTTTTGACATTCAAAAAGAGATGGTAGAAAAGTCAATAGAGAATGCAAAAAATTATGGAATTCCGCCGGAAGTGGCAAAGGAAAATATTCAGGTAAGAGATACTTTACAGGATTATCCTAAATTCTTAAAAAATTTAAAATATTCTGTATATCATATAACAAATCCTCCATATCTTTATTTAGGATACATTGCCAAAAGTTCTGAAAGAAATTTAAAATATTTTTCTGGTCCAAATGAGGGATACCAAGATCTTTATCAAATAGCTCTCATTAATGATTTAAGAAATGGATTAGAAAAGATGATTTACATCATCCCTACTAATTTTTTGTTTGGCTTTTCTGTATCTAATAAGATAAGAAAAGATTTTTTCCCATTCTATACCATCAAAAAAGCCATTATTTTTGAGAGAAAGATTTTTGAATTTACTGGTACGAATG
>CAYREJ010000133.1:0-6998 GCA_964423235.1 uncultured Acidobacteriota bacterium
TAGCAACCGGCGAAGGTTTAGAAGTGAAAAGTGAGAAGTAAGAAGTGGAAAACTGATTATTTACCTATCAAAGGAATTAGTTAGTTTTTTTTTAACCACAAAGGACACAAAGTTATCACAAAGCACACAAACTTTTTTCTATAAAATATATGTTTCTTTGTGATCTTTGTGTCATCTTTGTGATCTTTGTGGTTTATAATTTTTTTGCCATTGGCTTTTAGGATTTGGAAAAAACTGACTATTTACCTATCAAATTATTGAAAAAGCATTACTTTTCCATTAGAATGAGTAATAAAAATTTTGACAATACTTTATTAAAGGCAAGGAGGATTTATGAGAAGAGAAAAGAAAATATCTTGGAAAGATTTAAAGGTTGGTTTTATGATAATAGCTGTGCTTGTTCTCATAGCAATAGGAATAATTCTCATAGGGAAGGAAGTGCCTCTTTTAAGCAAAAAATATAAGATAGTTACATATTTAGATGATGTAAGCGGATTGAAAGTAGCGTCTTTAGTAATGTTAGCTGGGGTTGAAGTAGGATTAATAGATTCAGTTCATTTTAAGCCGGAAGCCAGAAAAGTAGCAGTAATTATGAAGATAAGCACCAAATATCAATCCTGGATAAGAAGCGATTCAGTTGCATATGTAAAGACAATGGGAGCTTTAGGTGATAAATATATAGACATTACGATAGGTTCCAGCAAGGCTGAAATTCTTCAAGATGGTGATGAGATAAAAGGAAGGAGTGGATTAGATATAGATCATCTTATAGCTGATGCCTCTGATACTATTGGAAACATTAATTCTCTTACTTCCTCTCTTAGCACGATAGCTTCCGAGTTAAAAAATGGTAAAGGAACCGTTGGAAAATTGATCACAAAAGATGATCTGCATAGAGAATTAATTTCTCTCATTACTAAAGTTAGTAACGGCAAAGGTACTTTAGCCCAATTAATTAATGATAAAGATGTTTATAATAATATTAAATCTGCTTCATCTGATCTTTCTATTCTCACCAAAGATATTAAGGAAGGAAAAAGTGGAATAGGAAAACTCATCAAAAATGATCAATTCGCTACAAATATAATCAATTCTTCAGAAAAGATTGCTGACATAATTCAAGATATTCATCAAGGGAAAGGAACTGTTGGTAAACTTCTTACCGATGAAAATTTATACCGCAATGTTTCTGATTTTGCAGAAGCTATAACCCCTGTTGCTGAAGATATATCTAAAGGTAGAGGCACGCTCGGTAAACTTGCCCAAGATAAAACCCTTTATGAAAATACTAATAGATTAATTCAAGAGGCTCGCTTGCTTCTTACCGATATAAGAGAAAATCCTAAAAAATATCTGCATATAAAACTTTCTCTCTTTTAATATCTCTGCGAATAGTTATTGGTCAGTTTAAATTCACCACAGAGACACAGAGAACACTGAGAAAAAATTAACTCATTGACCTCTACTATATCTTCTTACTTGCCAGATAACTGCCAATCACAAATTGATTAAAATATGAAAATATTGCTCCTCTTATTTTTTCGCTTGCTTTCCCATCTCCGAAAGGATTTTTTACTGTCGCCATTCTATTATACTCTTCTCTATCCTCTAACAAGTTCATAACTTCATTGAAAATATTATTACTCTCTACTCCAACAAGTTTAGCACTTCCCGCTTCAATAGCTTCCGGACGCTCTGTTACCTTCCTCATTACCAAAACCGGTTTCCCCAAAGCTGGCGCCTCTTCTTGTATCCCTCCTGAATCCGTTAATATAAAATATGCTTCTTTCATCAACCATACAAAAGTATAATAATCCAGTGGATCAATCAAAAATACATTCTCTTTATTACTCAAAATATTATTTACTGGCTTCTTAACATTTGGATTAAGATGAACTGGATAAATTATTTGAATATCATTCCTTGCTTCTGCAATCCTTTTCAACCCCAAACAAATATTTTCGAAATCTTCACCAAATGATTCTCTGCGATGCCCTGTTACTAAAATAATTTTCTTCTCTTTTATATTTATCCCATATTTCTGCTGAAACTTCATTCTCATTCTTTCTTGCTCATCTTGATTTTTCTGCATTTCAATTATCATCAATAAAGCATCTATGACTGTATTACCTGTAATATGAATTCTATCTTCATTAATTCCCTCTTTTATTAAATTCTCTTTGGCTTTTTCAGTAGGCGCAAAATGCAAATCCGCTAAAGCATCCGTTAATCTTCTGTTTATCTCTTCCGGGAATGGATTAAATTTATCAAATGTCCGTAGTCCCGCTTCAACATGGGCTATTTTTATCCTAAGATAATAAGCTGCTAAACTGGCAATAAATACCGTAGTCGTATCCCCTTGAACTATTATCATATCCGGCTTCTCCCTTACTAAAACATCCTTTAATTTAATTAATATCCTTGAAGAAACATCAAACAAATCCTGATTGTATCTCATCGTCTTCAAATCATAGTCAGCTTCTATTTTAAATATATCTATGACTTGTTTAAGCATCTGTTCATGCTGTCCAGTAAGACATATTTTTATTTCAAAATCTTTCGGAAATCTTCTTAATTCCATTATTACAGGTGCTAATTTTATTGCCTCCGGCCTCGTTCCAAATATAAACATTAATTTATTCACAAGTTCCATCTCCTTACCTTAATGAAATTAATTAATATATAAACTCTCATCATACCCTATATCCTTCTTCTCAACTCAACTAAGCTTGCTACTCCATGACATTTTGAAACAGTTGCTATTATAAATGTCTGAAATCTCTCATTTATCCTTCTTATCAATTTCTCAAAAGCTTCCACTACCCTTTTTGCTTCTATCATAGCTACTCCATTTGTATAATTGCCAATCTCAAAAATAAAAATATTATCTTCAGCTATTTCCTTATTATTCTTAAAGTAGGAAATTAAAGTATCCTTAAGATTCCAGCTCCGAATTTTATTTATTGCAGGACATCTGGGCGGCTCTACACATAAAACCGGACATCTCCATTGCGCAAAACTTAAATATTTATTATTTTCTACATCCTTCTCAAAAGGAACTCCTATTTCATTTTTAAAAACTGCTAACCTCATTTCATACCCTCTATGCTCTTTTAATTTAGTCTCAATATATTGAAAGATAAAATGCGGTCCAAAACAAGGCAACACTAAATAATCTCTCCCTCTCATAATCTTTGGATAGTCTTTGACTAAAAATTCAATCCAGTCAGCTTTATAAAAAATAATATCCTCTTGTCTTGCTTCTTTTTTTAATTGACACCTTTCATTCCTATCAACTATTATCTGGTAAGAATAAGAAACTAAACCTTTCTTCTTCCCTCTTTTCAACCTATCGAAAAATAAAGAACCATAACAGCCGCCCCCCAATATAATGATGCTATCTATCTCAAGCATAATTCATTTTGCTCCTTATGCTCAATATCTCTAATTCGGATTCTCTCATTCTAATAAGAATCTTTTTATTTCATATAATCTCAATTCTGCTCTATTTATTAAATCTTTTCTTTTCGGTTTGTTTCTTAAAAAATTTATATAATATTCAACTGCTTTCTCAATATCACCTTCTCTATCATAAGAATCAGCAACAAAAAAATAATTATCTATATCATCCGGCTTAAGTTTAAGAGCTTTCAAGAAATTCTCTCTTGCTTCTGCATATCTGCCTAAAGACATAAGGCATATACCAAAATTATAATAAATGTCAGAAATAAATGGATCAGAATTAATTGATTTACTAAAATGATTTATAGCATCCTCTGAGCTTCCCACAGCGCAATAGGCGCTGGCTAACAAAGCATTAATTTTTGCATCTTCCGAATTCAAATAAAATGCTTTCTTTAACAATTCTAAAGATTTTTTGTAATCTCTTAGTTCATAATACAAGCCACCAAAGTTATAATAAAATTTTGGATTATTTGCATCTATGCTTATTGCTGTCTGAAATTCTCTTATTGCTTCAGCATACATCCCCTTTTTTGTATAACAAACAGCTAAATTATTATGTGCTTTAGCAAAGCTTGAATTATACTTGAATGCAGTTAAAATCGCTTCAATAGCTTCATCATACATCCCTTCTTTTGCATAAGCAGTCCCTAAAGAAGACCAAGCAACATAATCTGTTGGAAATTTACTAATTACATCTTTCCATATAGTAATTTCATCTTTCCATACTTCATTCCGCTTGTATGTCAAAAAAGATAAAGTAATTACTAAAATCAAAATTAATGGAACAAAAAACTTATAGTGAATTTTTTCTATCAATTTAGATATTATTGATAAAATAGCTAAGAAAAATCCTATGGAAGGTAAATAAAGCCTATGCTCAAAAATTACATCTTGTATGGGAATAATTGATGACTCAACAGAAAGAAAAATAAAAAACCATAATATACCGATTGTAATCTCTAATCCTTTTTTTCTATAAAAAAAAGAAAAGAACAAAATCATCATTATGAAAGAGAAGGATAGAAAAGTATTTAATTCAAAAAAAGATTTTGATAATGGGTATATATAATGAAGTGATTGATTAATCGGTAAAACAAGCAACCGAAAATAAGTCAATATGACAGAAAATTCTGTGAAAAGATATTGGCTTCTGCTAATCAATGGTGTTTCATAAGAAGCTTCTTTAAGCTCTCCCATTAGCTCAGCAAAAGAAATAGAAATAGGCTTACCAATATTTGTAAAAGATAATGGAATAACTATCACAAAAATCAAAGCTGGCAGTATCAGCAACGCCCTTTTAAAATAGCTATGCTTTAAATTCTTAAACAAAAAAAATTCAATTGCAATTACTGCTATCGGCAAAGAAGCAGTGTTCTCTTTAGTTTTGAAAGCTAATAATGCTGAAAAGAGGAATAGAATATAATAACAAAGTTTCCATTTCTGAGATGTTCTATAAATTAAATAAAAATAAATAGAGATTAATGAGAATAAAGTTGCTAAAGAGGTAAATCTCTGAACAATATATGTTATTGCCTGAGTTTGAATAGGATGAACTAAAAATATCAAAGCAATTAAAAAAGATAATAAAAAAATCTCTCTTTTATAGATTATCTCAAAAATCTTCCTAATAATGAAAAAAACTAAAAAAGAATTTGCTATATGAATTAATAAATTTATTAGATGATACCCATAAACATTAGTCCTATTAAATTTATAATTTAAGGCAAAAGTAATGTAGCCAATGTATCTTGGCTGATTTATATTATAGAAAATGCCGGGCTTTTTAATTTCAGGATTATCAGTAATTATTCTGTAATCATCTAAAATAAATGGCGATTTAAAAGTATTTGAGTAAATAATAAAAGCTATAATTGGCAGAAAGATAAGAAAAATATAATTTTTATTTTTCATAAATCGCTTAGATAATTTCAGTTTTCCATCTCAACAAGCCGCAAGCAGCATCTATATCCTTACCTCTACTCCTCCTTATTGTTGCTGTTAATTTATTTTTCCTTAAAAAATTAGCAAACTCCTCAATCGCATTTTCTGAAGAACCTTTGTAAGGGATATAAGCATTTTCATTTAAAGGAATAAGATTAATTTTGCAAGGAAGTTTTTTTGCTAATCCAACAAGTAATTTAGCATCCTCTAATCTATCATTTACATCTTTAATCATTATATATTCAATGGTAATTCTTTCTCGCTTATCAATATTAAGGAGTTTCAAAGAATTTATAACTTTTTCAATAGGGTATTTTTTATTTATCGGCATGATAGAAGTTCTTACAATATTAGAGGCAGAATTCAAAGAAAATGCAATCTTGGGAATTCTTTTGTATTCAGCTAATTTTTTTATCCCGGGGAGATATCCAGCAGTAGAAATTGTTATATTTCTTCTTGATATGGAAAGACCTTCTTCATCAATCATTATCTCAAAAGCCTTCATAACATTATCTAAATTTAATAAAGGTTCCCCCATCCCCATAAATACAATATTGATTTTTCCTCTTCTATCTATTTCTTTTATTATAACAATTAATTGCCCAATAATTTCATCAACTGTAAGGTTCCTTATATAATCTACCTTCCCGCTTACGCAGAATAAACATTTTAATGGACAGCCCACTTGCGAAGATAAACAAATAGTTCCTCTATCTTCCTCTGGTATATACACAGCTTCTATAATCAAATTATCGCTTAATTTAAGTAAATATTTTTGAGTACCATCCTCACTTTTTTGAATATCTTTAATTTCAGGAAGTGCGATAACAAAATTTTCTTCCAATTTGCTAATTAATTCTTTTGGGATATTTTTCATTTCCTTAAATGAAAAACAATATTTCTTATAGAGCCAATTAAATATTTGATTGCTCCTATATAAAGGCTCTGCAAATCTTTTCATTATCTCTTGCAGCTGTTTTCTGGTAAATTTATATAAATTTTCCATAAGTAAAATTATACTCTAATATTTTAAAAATTCATTTCCTACATATGTAATAAGTCAGTTTGCTCCAAAAGCAAGAAAATATGTTAAACCAAAAGATTATTACAAGATTTATAAAGATATTAGCCACAGAAGCACACAGATTAACACAGAAATAAGAAATTCTGTGTCCTTCTGTGAAATTCTGAGGCTAATATTATGCAGGCTAATGCCTCAAAATTTAACAAAATTTAGCTGAAAATTTTTTCCTTACTCGGCAATTTGTTAATTTACTAATATGCTAATAAATAATAAGATTGAAAGATAACTTCGCCGCTATTTTTAATCTTGTGCTAATCTGTGTAATCCTGTGGTTTCAATTTTAAACCACTGGATTAACACAGGATTTTTTTATGCTAATTTAATCTATTTTTAATCTTGTGTTAATCCTGTGTAATCCTGTGGTTTCAATTCTAATAGACTCTGCTGCCTCTGTGCTCTCTGTGCCTCTGTGGTGAAAAAAACATTATTTTATTTCGAATTGGCGAGTTTATAAAGATATTAGCCACAGAAGGACACAGAATAACATAGAAATAAGAAATTCTGTGTT